>NZ_JBYTEK010000081.1:0-1434 GCF_058783335.1 Stenotrophomonas sp. FW305-C-20-S1
TGCCCGGCGGGCTGTTTCAGCCGCGCAGTTCGGCCAGCTGCGCCTGCAGTTCGGCCACTGCCGCTTCCAGCTGCCCCACGCGCTCGGCCAGGCCGGGGTCGGCCGGCTCGGCGCCACCGCCACTGCTGGCGTACTTTGCTGCCAACGCCGCGCCGTCCACTTCACCGCACAGCAGGTGCATGTAGCGGTCTTCGCGCTGGCCGCTGGCGCGCGGCAGCACCACCAGCAGCGCGCGCTGCTGCAGGCGCTCGACGGCGTGGCGGGCTTCGTCGATATCCGCAAACCGGTACAGACGCTCGCTGCGCGACACCAGTTCGCCCAGGGTCTGTGGCCCGCGCAGCAGCAGCAGGGCCAGCAGCACGGTCTGCTGCCGGGTCAGGTCCAGCGCGCTCTGCAGGCGGTGCTCGTAACGGTCGGCGCGCGAGGAGAAGTGCTGGCGCGCCAGGCCCAGGGTCTCCAGCTGGCGCAGCGCATGCTCCACGCTGCCGGCGCTCACGTTCATCACCGGCTCACGGGCGGTCTTCTGGTTGGCCGCCGATTGCGCGGCGTTGACGGTCAGTGGGTAGGTGTCCGGGGTGGTGGCTTCCTTCTCCACCAGGCAGCCCAGCAGGCGCGCCTGTACGGCATCCAGCAGCGGAACGTCGGGGGTCTGGGCAGGGTCGGTCATGGCGGCTTCCGGAAGACAACGTGTCAACCGCCAAGCATAGCCGTCCCGGCGGCGCCTTTGCCGGTAAAATGGGCCGGTATATCTGATTGCCGGTGAATCCATGCGTCGTCCCGTTTCCTTGTCCCTGACCCTGCTCGCCACTGCGGTGCTGGGCCTGTCCGCCTGCAAGCGCGTGGAAGCGCCTGCCGAAGCCGCCACCCCGCAAGCCCCGGCCGCCGCCGCCAAGGCCGACGGCGCGCTCGACGCGACCGCCAACGACAACCTCAATGCCGTGCTGTGGATGCAGCGCGCGCAGGAATACAGGGCGATCACCGAGCAGACCTACCGTGCCGCCGCCGACCATCTGGACGTTGCGCTGAAGGAAGCCCACTGGGACGCGCTGGTGCCGGAAGAGCGCGGCAACGAGGCCAAGGGCCTGAAGCCGGCCGTGGTGCTGGACGTGGACGAGACCGTGCTGGACAACTCGCCTTACCAGGCGCGCCTGGTGCGTGACGGCAAGGAATACGACGAACTCAGCTGGGACCAGTGGGTGGCCGAAAAGAAGGCCAAGGCCATTCCCGGCGTGGTCGATTTCGCCAAGGCTGCCAATGCCAAGGGCGTGACCCTGCTGTACATCTCCAACCGCGCCGTGCACCTGAAGGACGCGACCCTGGCCAACCTGCGCGAGCAGGGCCTGCCGGTGGCCGATGACAGCGTGTTCCTCGGTCTGGGCACCGTGGTTGAAGGCTGCGAGCAGGCCGGCAGCGAGAAGAACTGCCGCCGCCGCC
>NZ_JBYTEK010000082.1:0-718 GCF_058783335.1 Stenotrophomonas sp. FW305-C-20-S1
TTTTCCTAGAACCAAATCAGCTTAAGGGCTAGTCCGCGTTCGCTCGTCGCTACTTACGGAATCTCGGTTGATTTCTTTTCCTCTGGTTACTTAGATATTTCAGTTCACCAGGTTCGCTTCCAGCAGCTATGTATTCACTGCAGGATACCCGCAAGCGGGTGGGTTTCCCCATTCGGACATTACCGGATCAAAGCTTGTTGCCAGCTCCCCGATACTTTTCGCAGGCTGCCACGTCCTTCATCGCCTCTGACCGCCAAGGCATCCACCGTGTGCGCTTATTCGCTTGACCATATAACCGCAAGTTGCCTTGGGTTACATATTTGACCTGGGGGTACAAAGCCCAGATACGAATATAACGACTCAATTAATAAGGAATCTTCCGATTCCCGCCTTAGCCTCACGACACGTCTGATAGATGTATCTCAAACGCTCGCTACGTCACAAGTTTTAAAAGAACACGTACCGGCCACAGTGCCGATGCGTATAAAGATCGATTGTATGCGTCATTCAGAGAATGGTGGGTCTGGGTAGACTCGAACTACCGACCTCACCCTTATCAGGGGTGCGCTCTAACCACCTGAGCTACAGACCCGGAAGACTCTTCCGGAACAGCTTAGATGGTGGAGCCTGTCGGGATCGAACCGACGACCCCCTGCTTGCAAAGCAGGTGCTCTCCCAGCTGAGCTAAGGCCCCAAAAGGGACACTCACATCGGCCTA
>NZ_JBYTEK010000009.1:0-136710 GCF_058783335.1 Stenotrophomonas sp. FW305-C-20-S1
CTGCTTCGCAAGCGCCCGAACGCACAGCCGCCAGCGGCTGGGCCGGTCTGGGGGTTTACGGCGTCCCCCGCAACCGGACCCACCCCGCCATCCCACCGATACCCCGCTTTTGACGTTGACGTTGACGTTGATTCGGCGGGTGCAGGGCGCAGCCCTGCATCAGACCCCAACCCTCACTTTTTCAGGAAGTTGTCCACCAGCAGATGCTTCACGTCGTCGATGCGACCACTCAGCACTGCCTTGGCCGCATACAACGCCGTGCCCGCCACCTGCTTGGCCTCGATCTGCGGCGGCATCACCAGCTCCGCGCGACTGGTGTGTACATCCAGCAGCGCCGGCCCACGCTGGGCCAGGAAATCCTGCACCGCTTCTTCCAGGTCCTCGCTGCGGGTCACCGTGCGGCCATGGAAGCCGATCACCTCGGCCAACCGCCCGAAATCCGGATTCTTCAGGTCGGTGTAGTTGTCCAGCAGCCCTTCCACCTTCTGCTCCAGCTCGACGAAATTCAGCGAGCCGTTGTTGAACACCACCACCTTGATCGGAAGATTCTCCTGCACCGCGGTCAGCAGGTCGCCCAGCAACATCGCCAACCCACCATCGCCGGACAACGAAATCACCTGCCGCCCCGGGAAGGCCTTCTGCAGACCCAGCGCCTGCGGCATCGCGTTCGCCATCGTGCCGTGCAGCAGGCTGGTCAGCGTGCGGCGCCGGCCGTTCACCCGGATGTGCCGCAGCACCCACACCATCGGCGAGCCACCATCCGCGGTGAACAGCGCATCGTCGGTAGCGTACTTCGACAGCAGCGCGGTCAGGTGCTGCGGATGGATCAGTTCGCCTTCGCCGGGTTGTTCCTCCTGCTCGCGCTTCTTCAGCGCCTTGTCGCGGTGCTCGATGCATTCGTCCAGGAAACTGCTGTCTTCGCGCGGGGGCAGCATCGGCAGCAGCGCGTCCAGCGTCGGTGCGATATCACCGACCACGCCCAGGTTCACCGGATGGCGGCGACCGAGGTGGCTGCCGTCGCGGTCGACCTGGATGATCGTGGCCTTGTCCGGATAGAACTGGCCCCAGGCGAAATCCGCGCCGAGCAGCAGCAGCGTGTCGCACTCCATCAACGTGTGGAACCCGGATTCGATGCCGAAGACTCCGGTCATGCCCATGTTGTACGGGTTGTCCGGTTCGACGAAGTCCTTCGCACGCGATGTGTGCGCCACCGGTGCCTGCAGGCGCCGCGCCAGTTCCAGCAGCTGCGCATGTGCCCCCTGGCAACCGGCGCCGGCATAGATGCCGATACGCTTGCCCTGCCCCAGCAGTTCGGCGATGTGCTGCAGCTCGGCCTCGGAGGGGCGCAGCACCGGCTGGGTGTAATGCACCGAGAACGGCACATCGTGCTTCACTTCCGCTTCGCTGATGTCGGCCGGCAGGATCACCACCGCCACACCGCGGCGGCTGATCGCCGCCTGGCAGGCCAGCGCCACCACGCGCCGTGCCTGGGCCGGGCTGTGCACCTGCTCGCAGAACACGGTGCAGCTGCCGTACACCGCCTTGAAATCCACTTCCTGCGGGAACTCCATGCCCAGTTCGCTGGTGACCACCTGGCTGGCGATAAGCACCATCGGCGCGCGGTTGCGGTTGCTCTCGAAGATGCCGTTGATGAAGTGCAGACCGCCAGGACCGCACGAACCCGCGCAGGCGGTCAGCTGGCCACTGATCAATGAATCGGCACCGGCCGCGAACGCCGCGACCTCTTCATGGCGGACATGCACCCACTCGATCTCACTGCGATGCAGTGCGTCGGTGACATGGTTCAGGGTGTCGCCGACGATGCCATAACAACGGCGGACGCCCGCCTGCTGCAGGGTATCGACGACGATCTCGGCAACGCGCTTGCTCATGGGACTACAGCCTTGCAAGGGGGAACCCCGAGGCTAGTCCCGATGAAGTGATGCTCCCGTGGGCAAGAGGCCGATCGCCTTGTCGTGCAAACTCCGGGCAGGGCTGCCGTCAATCGTTGACGTTGATCCAACCCGTCACCGCGCCGCGCTTCGGGTTGCGATAACGCAGCTTCACCCAACCATCCTGCTCATCCAGCATCTCCACGCGATCACCCTGCACCAGGTAGCGCTGCGTGCTGGACGCACCGGGATGATCGAACAGGAACAGGCGCGCAGGCAGCACGCTCGCCATCAGCCCCAGCAGCGGCGCACCGCTTGCTGGTGCGCCGAGCCCGTCGCCGATGGCGCTTTCCAGCACCTTGCCGGAGGGATCGTAGGTGCGCCACACCGCCAGTGGTCCTTGGTTCTCGGTCTCTTCCCAGTGCAGCGCACGGTCCAGCGTATCGCCCAGCATCAACACGCTCTCACCGCGGTACAGATAGAGCTGCGGTCCGTTGAAGCGATACACGTCGGTGTACCACATCGGCCCGCTGCGGCAGCTGGCGGTCAGCGTGCGCGTGGCGGCGTCGGCGGTAAGGCCCATCAGGTCACCGCACTGGTCGTGTCCATGGGTCACCGCCTTCAGTGCGCGGAACTCACCGCTGCCCACGTCGAAGCGGTAGACCGCAACGGCCTCATTGACCATGCCCACCGCCGCGCGCGCAACCAGCTCGGGACGCCCGTCGAAATCGAGGTCCTCTGCGCCCAGGCGCGAATGTCCCTCGGCGTCCGGCGCGCCAGGCAGGCGCTGCCGCTTCCCTGCCGGCTGCAGGAGCACGGCTAGCATGCCGTCCTCCTGTACCTCTACCGACGCCTGCACGCCCGCTGCCGGCGAAAACCGCAGCAGGCCCCGGTCCTCGTCCTGCGCCTGTGCCGCCGGCGCCAACAGACCGGCCAGCATCACCGTCATCAGCACTTCCCTGGGTGTCATCGTCATTCCCTGCAGCGCCACGGCGGCGCGTCCAGGTCAGAACGATACGTCAACCGCCTGCCGCGACCACAGTACCGACTGGTGTTTGGTCTGCTGCTTCCACGCCAGACGGATCGCTTCGATGTCGGCGCGGCGCTGCGGGCTGTCCTCGTGCAGCACCACCAGCACCTTGGTGCGCAGGCGGTTCGGGGAGGCATCGCCACGGAACAGCCACTGGCCGTAGGCATCGAACACGGTCAGGCCGTCCGGGAAGCGCGGCGTCACTTCCTTGTCCAGGAACGCGCGCCACTGCGCATCGCTGATGGTGTCGGCCTGCGGGCGGTCACCAGCGCCCTGCTCTTCGCCCACGCCGAAATAAAGCTCGCTGCGCACCCAGCCGTGGCCGCTGGACGGACGCGCGGCGTCGCCCTGCAGGTCGGCGGTGGTGGCATAGGCGCTGGGCGCCTTGGAGGACAGGCTGGCGCAGCCACTGGTGGCCAGCAGCACGGCGAAGACAAGGCCAAGGTGTTTCATCGGGAACAGCACTCCGGGAAGGGGAAAAAGCACGACGAAGGGGCACGGAGGGTACACCTGCGCCTCGGTTGCGGCTGCAACCAATGCCTTCATGCCGGCAGGGCATGAAGTGATGCAATGGGAGACGGGACTTGCATCGCACCGCCTCCTCACGCCAAGATAATATATCGCTTCATCCGGATGGATGTAAGTGAAACTATCTCTCCCCCCTTCCCCACGTCGTTGCTGCTGGAGTCCGCATGTCCCCCCGCCTGTCCGCGTCGCCGCTCGGCCTCGCCATCGCGCTCGCCCTGTCCCCCGCCCTGGCTTCGGCCCAGGACGCCGCCACCAACCTGGACACGGTGATCGTCACCGGCACCCGCGCCGCCGACCGCACCGTGCTTGAATCCACGTCGCCGGTGGACGTGCTGACCGCCGAGGACATCCGCAAGGCCGGCGTGGTCAATGGCGAGCTGGGCAGCGCCCTGCAGGCCCTGCTGCCCTCGTTCAACTTCCCCCGCCAGTCCAACTCCGGCGGCGCCGACCACGTGCGCGCCGCGCAGCTGCGCGGGCTGTCGCCGGACCAGGTGCTGGTGCTGGTCAACGGCAAGCGCCGCCACCACACCGCGCTGGTCAACACCGACAGCAAGATCGGCAAGGGCACCACCCCGGTCGACTTCAACGCAATCCCGGTCAGCGCCATCAAGCGCATCGAAGTACTGCGTGATGGCGCCGGTGCGCTGTATGGCTCCGATGCCGTGGCCGGCGTGATCAACGTGATCCTCGACAACGGCGGCGACGGCGGCGAGATCGAAGCCAGCTACGGCGCCAACCACACCGACCTCAAGCCGATCGGCCGCACCCTCACCGACGGCCAGACGGGCAACCTCAGTGCCAAGGTCGGCACCTCGCTGGGCGAAGACGGCGGCTTCCTGCGCGTCGGCCTGGAATACAAGAAGCGCAACGGCACCAACCGCGCCGGCTTCGACCAGATTCCGCCGTGGGACCAGACCGAGGCCAATCTTGCCCTGCAGGGCAAGCGCAACTACGTGCTCGGCGATGGCGCCAGCAAGGACATCAATCTGTGGCTGAACACCGAGATTCCGGTGGGCAAGACCGCGACGTTCTATGCGTTCGGTACCTTCAACCAGCGTGATACCGAAGGCGCGAACTACTTCCGCTATCCCGATGGCGATGCCAACTGGAAGGAGGTCTACCCCAATGGCTACCGGCCGATCTCCGAAGGCGAGAACCGCGATGTGCAGGCAGTGGCCGGTATCCGTGGGCAGTGGGGTGAATGGAGTTATGACGGCAGCCTGGATTACGGCCAGAACGACTTCACCTATCGTCTGCGCGATTCGCTGAATGCCTCGCTGGGCCCGACCAGCCCGACCCGCTTCAAGACCGCGGACTACGAGTACGCGCAGACCGTGGGCAACTTCGACCTGAGCCGCGTGTTCTCGCAGAGCGACAGCATCAGCCACACCCTGGGCCTGGGCGCCGAAGCCCGCCACGAGCGCTACCAGACCCGTCCAGGCGACCCGGCCAGCTACGCCGCCGGCCCGTACACCGATCGTCCGACCGGCTCGCAGGCAGGCGGTGGCCTGACTCCGCAGGACGCGGCGACCCTGTCACGCGATGTGGCCAGCGCCTACGCCAGCCTGTCCAGCCAGTTCGGCGAAAAATTCTCCACCGACCTGGCCGCGCGCTACGAGCACAGCGATGACTTCGGCGGCGAACTGACCGGCAAGCTCGGACTGCGCTACGAGTTCACCCCGGCATTCGCCCTGCGCGGCGCGATCTCCAACAATTTCCGCGCACCGTCGCTGGCGCAGATCGGCTACGAATCCACCTCCACCGGTTACAACGCCGGCGGCCAGCTGGTGCAGGGCCGCCTGCTCTCGGTCAACAACCCCATCGCCCGTGGCCTGGGTGCGCAGGACCTGAAGCCGGAGAAGTCGCTGAACACCTCGCTCGGCTTCACCAGCCGCATCGGCGAGCACTTCGACCTGTCGCTGGACTTCTTCCAGATCGACATCGACGACCGCATCGCACTGTCCGAGAGCATCACCGGCGATGCACTGACCGATTACGTGGCCACCAACTACGGCGTCGGCGGCCTGCAGAGCGCCAGCTTCTTCGTCAACGCCGCGGACACGCGCACCCGCGGCGCCGAGCTGGTGAGCAACTGGCGGCAGTCGCTGGGCGATGGCCAGCTGCTGTTGACCGGCACCTACGCCTACACCAAGACCACGCTGAAGAACGTGCTGGCCACACCGGCGCAGCTGCAGGCGCTGGACCCGGACTACGTGCTGTTCGGCATCGAAGAGACCAATACGCTGACCGACGCCACCCCGCGCACCCGTGGCAGTTTCTCAGCCGCTTGGAACAACGACCGCTGGTCGCTGAGCAGCCGGGTGAACCGCTACGGCAGCGCGACCCGCGTATTCAACTTCGGTGATGGCTACATTCCGCGCCAGACCTACCAGGCCGAGTGGCAGCTGGATGCGGAAGTGGAATACCGCATCACCCCGCAATGGAGCGTGGCCATCGGTGGGCAGAACCTGACTGACAACTACCCGGATCGCTCCAACGAGGACATCCACTACTTCGGCAACCTGCCCTACGACGTGCTGTCGCCGATCGGCAGCAACGGTGCCTACTACTACGGTCGCGTGCGCTACACGTTCTGATTGCTGCGAACAACGTGCCGACCAACGGTCGGCACCCACCGGGACGCGATGGATCGCTGTGGGTGGGTGCGCCGGCACCCACCGGGTGGGTGCGGACCGTTGGTCCGCACCAGCCGTAGCCTGACCTCGACCCCGCGTACACGCCGCCGCTGGCATGGTGGTCGCCATGGCTGAACGGCTCCCCCTGCGTCCGCCACCTCCATTGCTGGACGACGCCTGCGCGTTGTTCCTCGATGTGGATGGCACCCTGATCGAATTCGCTGCACGCCCCGACGCCGTGCAGCTTCTCCCCGATGTGCGTGAAGCCATCGGCCGCATCAGCGATCGCCTGGAAGGTGCCGTGGCACTGGTCAGTGGTCGCCCGCTTGAACAGCTGGACCAGTTGTTCGCGCCGCTCAAGCTTCCCGCTGCGGGCCTGCATGGCCACGAACTGCGTGCGCAGGACGGGCACGTGATACGCGATGAGCATGCTGACGACACCGCCGACTGGCTGCATGCGCTTCATCAACAAGCCATGCGTTTCGCCCATGGCCACCCCGGCGTACTGGTCGAGAACAAGGGCGTAGGCCTGGCCCTGCACTGGCGTGGCGCACCGCATGCAGCCAACGATGTGCGCGCCTTCGCCGACCGCCACGTTCGCGGCCGTGCAAGCTATCGCCTGCAGCCGGGCGACCATGTCGTCGAATTCGTCCCGGTGGCTACCAACAAAGGCAGAGCCGTACGTCGGCTGATGCAGTACCTGCCGTTCCGTGGTCGTCTGCCGGTGTTCCTCGGCGATGACCTGACCGATGAATTCGGCTTCGATGCGGCCAATGGCCTGCATGGCTGGAGCGTGTTGATCGGCGAACGTGAACCCAGTGCAGCGGTGTTCGCGCTGCCCGACATACGCAGCGTGCACGCCTGGCTGCGTGAGAATGCGTATTGACCCCGGCCCCCACGGCCGCAACCGAGATGTACCGCGTGATGACCCAACCCGATCTTGATCTGGGCGTGGTCGGCAACGGCAGCTTCGGCGCCCTTATCGACAAGCACGCCCGTGTTGTCTGGAGTTGCCTGCCGACCTTCGACGGCGACCCGACCTTCTGTGCCCTGCTCAGCCCCAACCAGCAGACCGGCGGCGACTTCGCCATCGAGCTGGAGGACTTCGCCGGCAGCGAACAGGAATACCTCACCAATACCGCGATCCTGCGCACCGTGCTGCGCGATGCGCATGGCGGCGCGCTGGAAATCCTCGATTTCGCCCCGCGCTGGCGCCAGAACGACCGTTTTTACCGGCCGGTCAGCCTCATCCGCCAGGTGCGCCCGTTGTCAGGCAGCCCGCGCATCGTGATCCGCGCACGACCACTGGCCGACTGGGGCGCGCGCGTGCCCGAGTCCACCTGGGGCAGCAACCACGTGCGCTGGATCCTGCCCGAGCATGTGCTGCGCCTGACCACCGACGTTCCTGTGCGCTTCGTGCGTGATGGCCTGCCGTTCGTGCTCAACCATCCCATCCACCTGATCCTGGGCGTGGATGAATCGCTCAACCGCTCCATCAGCGGCTACGTGCAGGAAGCCTTCCAGCGCACCCGCGACTACTGGCGCGAATGGGTGCGCTACCTGTCCATCCCGCTGGAATGGCAGGACGCGGTGATCCGCAGTGCGATCACCCTCAAACTCTGCCAGTACGAGGACAGCGGCGCGATCATCGCGGCGATGACCACCTCGATTCCCGAAGCGCCCGGCAGCGTGCGCAACTGGGACTACCGCTACTGCTGGCTGCGCGATGCCGCCTTCGTGGTGCGCGCGCTGAACCGTCTGGGCGCCACCCGCACGATGGAGCAGTTCCTCGGCTACATCTTCAACCTGGCCACCACCGACGGCACCCTGCAGCCGCTGTACGGCATCGGCTTCGAAGCCAAGCTGGACGAGGACGAAGTGCCCAGCCTGTCCGGCTACCGCGGCATGGGCCCGGTGCGGCGCGGCAACCTGGCCTGGGTACAGCGCCAGCACGATGTATACGGCAGCGTGGTGCTGGCCTCCACCCAGCTGTTCTTCGACCGTCGCCTGCAGGATCCGGGTGACAGCCACACCTTTGCCCGGCTCGAGCCGCTGGGTGAACAGGCGTTCGCACTGCACGACGTGCCTGATGCCGGCCTGTGGGAATTCCGCGGCCGCACCGAAGTGCATACCTACACCAGCGCGATGTGCTGGGCGGCGTGCGATCGCCTGTGCAAGATCGCCGTGCGCCTGAAGCGTGATGACCGTGCACAGTACTGGCGCGAGCGTGCCGATACCATCCACGCACGCATCATGGAAAAAGCCTGGAGCGAGGAGCTCGGCCACTTCACCGATACCTTCGATGGCCATCGCCTGGATGCCTCGCTGCTGCTGCTGGCCGACATCGGCTTCATCGACGCCAACGACGCACGCTTCGTCGCCACCGTCGAGGCCATCGGCCGCGACCTCAAGCACGGCAACGCGCTGTACCGTTACATCGCGCCGGATGATTTCGGCGAGCCGGAAACCAGCTTTACCATCTGCACGTTCTGGTACATCGATGCGCTCGCCGCCATCGGCCGCATGGATGAGGCGCGCGACATGTTCGAATCACTGTTGCAGCAACGCAACCATCTTGGCCTGCTGTCGGAAGACCTTGCCTTCGACGGTGGTGAAGCCTGGGGCAACTTCCCGCAGACCTACTCGCATGTTGGCCTGATCACTGCGGCCATGCGCCTGTCGCGTTCCTGGCAGGAGGCCTCATGAGCCGTCTTGTCATCGTATCCAACCGCGTGGCTGTGCCCGGCGAGAACCGTGCCGGCGGCCTCGCCGTGGGCCTGCTGGCGGCGCTGAAGGAACGCGGCGGATTGTGGTTCGGCTGGAGTGGCAAGAGCGTGCGCGAGGCCAGTGGCGCGCTGCACGAGCAGCGCGATGGTGACATCCAGTACGTCACCATGGACCTGGCCAAGCGCGATGTGGACGGTTACTACAACGGCTTCGCCAATCGCACGCTGTGGCCACTGCTGCACTTCCGCCTGGACCTGGTCGACTACGACCGCGGCACCCGCGAGACCTACCACAGGGTCAATGCACTGTTCGCCGACAAGCTGGCGCCGCTGCTGCGCGAAGACGACATCGTCTGGATCCACGACTATCACCTGATTCCGCTCGGCGCGATGCTGCGCGAGCGCGGCATCGGCTGCCGCATCGGCTTCTTCCTGCACATCCCGATGCCCTCGGCCGACCTGCTGCAGGCCATGCCCGATCATCTGCGGCTGTTCTCGGCGCTGTATGCCTATGATCTGGTCGGCTTCCAGACCCAGCGCGATGCCGATCGCTTCCAGACCTACCTGCGCCTGTTCGGCGGTGGCCGGGTACTCGAAAACGGCAAGCTCGAAGCGCCCGGCGGACGTCACTTCCGAGCCGCGGCATTCCCCATCGGCATCGACACCGAGCTGATCGCCCGCCAGGCCAGCACCGCAGCCAGCAAGGCGGCCGTGAAGAACCTGCGCAGCAGCCTGCGCGACCGCCATCTCGCCATCGGCGTGGATCGCCTGGACTATTCCAAGGGCCTGCCCGAACGGTTCCTCGGCTTCGAACGCTACCTGCAGCGCCATCCCGACCAGCGCGGCTCGCTCACGTACCTGCAGATCGCACCGGTCTCGCGCGGCGATGTCACCGAATACCGGCAACTGCGCAGCCAGCTGGAGCAGATCGCCGGCCACATCAATGGTGGCCATGCCGAGCCGGATTGGACACCGCTGCGCTACGTCAACCAGAACTTCACCCACGCCACGCTGACCGGCTTCTACCGTGCCGCCGCTGTCGGCCTGGTGACCCCGCTGCGCGATGGCATGAACCTGGTCGCCAAGGAATACGTTGCCTCGCAGGACCCGGAAGATCCCGGCGTGCTGGTGCTGTCCCTGCTGGCCGGCGCCGCCGATGAAATGAAGCAGGCGCTGCTGGTCAACCCGCACGATCTGGACGGCGTGGCCGATGCCATCGCCACTGCGGCGACGATGTCGCTGCACCGGCGCAAGGAACGTTGGCACGCGATGATGGAACACCTGCGCACCTACGACATCAACCACTGGCGCCGCAGCTACCTCGAAGCCTTGGAAGGTTGACCGCCCACGGGCATGGCCCGGCGCTACATTGATCCGGGCACGGGGTAGCGCCGGGCCACGCCCGGCGGCGCTTAATCGAGGAAGCGCGCGGCCTGTGCCGGCGTCGGCAGGAAGCAGGTGTCATGGCGCCCGAACCAGCGATAGCGGTTGCGTGCCAATACGCGGTAGGCCCCGTCGCGCCAGCGGCGTGGCAGCACGCGCAGTACGGCCGCCAGGCGCCAGCCACAACCCAGTGCCGCCAGCACGCGCAGGATCGCATCGGTATCGGTCCACGCGCCCTGTCCGTCCAACAGCAGGAACGAGGTCGGGTCGTGCGCGTCCAGGCCATGCGCGCGCAACATCGCGCTGCCCTGCGCGCCCTGCATCGCCGCGAAGCGAAAGCGTTCCTGCCGGTCGAACCGCAGCAGGAAACGCACCCAGCGACTGCACAACGCGCAGACGCCATCGAAGACGATCACGCCGCCAGGCTCTACACCCGCAGCGCGATCCCCGCGCATCAGTCCATCCACACCAGCGTCGCCATCCGGCCAGTGCGGCGGTCGCGACGGTGCGAGTACAGATCCGCATCGGCCATGGTCGAGACCGTGCCGCCGTGGATGTTGCCCAGCTCCATGCCCGCGGCCTGCAGGCGCTGTCGCGCCAGCGCGAACAGATCCACTTTCCAGTGACCGGGGCGGGTCGCCACGAAGGCCGCCGCAGCGGCCGCGTCGTGGCCGACGAAGGCGTGGTACACCTCTTCGCCGATCTCGTAGTCGGCCGGTCCCGCTGCGGGGCCCAGCCACGCGCGCAGCTGTGCCGGCGGCGTCTGCATGGCGGCCACGGTGGCCTCCAGCATGCCGTCGGCCAGGCCACGCCAACCGGCATGGGCGGCGCCCACCTCGCTGCCATCGACGGCGGCGAACACCACCGGCAGGCAGTCCGCGGTGAGGATCGCCAGCACCACGCCGGGTACCGACGTCACCGCGGCATCGGCCACCGGTTCGCTGGCGCCCTCCACCGGCGGCGCGCCGAAACGCAGCACGGTGCTGCTGTGCACCTGGCGCAGCCAATGCGGCGCCGATGGCAGTGCCAAGCCCTGCTGCAGCAGCTGCCGGTTGTGCTCGACGTTGGCTGGGGTGTCACCGTCGGCCGCATGCCGGTTGCCCAGGTTGAACTGGGCGAACGGCGCTGGCGAGATACCCGCGCCATGCCGGCGCGTGGTCAGTGCATGCACGCCCGGGGGCGCCGGCCAATCAGCCTGCAGCAGCGGCAGCGCGGTAGTCATTACCAGCGGTCCCGCTCACGCTCGGCGAAGGCCGCGCTGTCTTCGCGCAGCACCTTCATCAGGTGCAGCATGTCGGCCGGCGCCTGCGCCGTGTTGCGCACCGGCTCACCGCTGATCGGATGCACGAACTCCAGGGTCTCTGCATGCAGGGCCTGGCGCTTGAAGCCGCGCAGCGCGGCCACCAGCTCGTCGCTGGCACCCTTGGGCAGCTTCAGCGCACCGCCGTACAGCTGATCGCCCACGATCGGGTGGCGCAGGTGCGCCATGTGCACGCGGATCTGGTGGGTACGCCCGGTTTCCAGGCGGCATTCCAGCGCGGTATGCGCACGGAAGCGCTCGCGCAGGCGGTAATGGGTCACCGCTTCCTTGCCATCCTCGCGCACGCCCATCTTCAGGCGGTCGCGCGGGTGGCGGTCGATCGGCGCATCTGCGGTACCACCGGCCACCAGCGCGCCCATCACCACGGCCAGGTACTGGCGGTGCACGTCACGGGCAGCCAGCTGCTCGACCAGTGCGGTCTGCGCTTCCAGCGTGCGGGCCACGACCATCACGCCGCTGGTGTCCTTGTCCAGGCGATGCACGATGCCCGCGCGCGGCAGCACCGCCACCGACGGGTCGCGGTACAGCAGCGCATTGACCAGAGTACCGCTGTGGTTGCCGGCACCGGGGTGCACGACCAGGCCGACCGGCTTGTTGATCACCAGCAGGTGCTCGTCCTCGAACAGCACGTCCAGCGGGATGTCTTCCGGCTCGGCGCTGGTCTGGGTTTCCAGCACTACCTGCAGGGTGACCACCTCGCCGCCGCGCAGCGCGTCGCGCGGGCGTGCCTGCGCGCCGTCCAGCAGGACGTCGCCGGCCTTGATCCACTCGGTCAGGCGGGAGCGGGAGTATTCGGGGAACAGCTCGGCCACGACCGCGTCGAAACGGCGGCCGGCGGAGGTGTCGGGGACAACGGCCTGGCGGGCCGATTCGGAGGGTTGTTCAGACATGGCAGGGGGCATCTTTGAAATTTTGGGGTCCCGGCGAGCCGGTTTCAGTCGCTGGACAGGACACTAGGCTATCATCGACCCTTCGTATTCCAGCCGCGTCCCGCATTGACCCCATGATCCGACGCTCCGTCCTGCTCTCCGCGCCCGTCCGCCTGACCGCCCTCCTGCTGGTGCTGGTCATCGTCGCCACTGGCTGCAACCGCGGCACCAAGGGCGATCGCCCTGATGAAGGCACCCCGGTCGAACAGCTCTACGAAAAGAGCCACAAGCTGATGCAAGGCGGCAACTGGAGCGGCGCTGAAGCCAGCTTCCGTCGCCTGGTGGCACAGTATCCCTACGGCCCGTACACCGAGCAGGCGATGATCGAATCGGCCTATGCCCAGTACAAGGCCGGCAAGCACGATGACGCGGTGTCCAGCATCGACCGCTTCATCCGTACCTACCCGACGCACCGCAACATCGCGTACCTGTACTACCTGCGCGGCCTGGCCAACTCCAACCGCAATACGGTTTTCCTGCGTCGCGTATGGTCACTGGACGCAAGCCGCCGCGATCTGTCCACGCCGCATCAGGCGTATTCAGACTTCAACATCGTGGTCGACCGCTACCCCAACAGCCGCTACGCCGCCGATGCGCGCCAGCGGATGCTGGTGCTGCGTGACGTATTCGCCCAGCATGAGCTCGACAATGCCCTGTACTACGTGCGTCGCGGCGCCTGGGTCTCGGCTGCCGGCCGCGCCAACTACCTGCTGGAAAACTACCCGCAGAGCGCATTCCAGAACGATGCCGTGGCGGTGCTGGCCGAGTCCTACACCCACCTGGGCAACAAGACCCTGGCTGACGACGCACGCCGCGTCCTGCAGTTGAACCAGCCGGATCACCCGTGGCTGGAAGGCAAGTGGCCGAAGTACCCGTGGATGATCCGCAAGCTGAACCCGTTTGCCGGCGAGAAGTCCGCCGCCACCGGCCAGCGCAACGCGCGAATGGAAAAGAAGTAAGAAAAGAGGCCCCGCACGGGGCCTTTTTTTTGCCTGGCGTCACCGCTAGGAATGCTACGAACCGGCGATCACTGCGACTTCCATCGCAGTCGGCGCGCAGGACAGCTCCCAGAATGCGGCGCAAAGGCCATCCCGGCCTGCATGGAGCGCCACATGTCCTCATCGTCCCTGCGGTTCCGACCGCGCCCGACCCTGCTGGTCACCGCCCTGCTTGCGCTGGCCGCCAGTCCCCTTGTCGCGCTGGCGGCGGAGCCGGGTGACCTGCTCTCGGCCGCGCCCTACCGCGCCAGCTGGGTGCCCTCCAAGGCCGCGCAGGCCTACAAGCTGGCCTACCGCACCCCCGATCATCACGGACGCCTGGCCGAGGCGACCGGGCTGGTCTACCTGCCCGCCGGGCCTGCGCCGGCAGGTGGCTGGCCGGTCGTATCCTGGGCCCACGGCACCCAGGGCATCGCCGACCACTGCGCGCCTTCGGTATCCGGCCCCTATCAGCCCGAGCGCGATGGCCGCTTCCTCGACCAGTTCCTGGCACAGGGCTATGCCGTTCTCGCCGCCGACTACCAAGGCCTGGGCGGCCCGGGTGATCACGCCTACCTGCACGTGCGCACCTCCGCGCGCAACGCCATCGACCTCATCAAGGCCAGCCGCCATTTCCTCGGCAATGCCACGCTGTCACCGCGTTGGGTATCGGTGGGCCATTCGCAGGGCGGCGCTGCCGCACTCACTGCCGGCCATCTGGCACCGTCCTATGGACCCTCGCTGCAGTACCGCGGCAGCTTCACCACCGGCACACCCACGGCCGTCGAACTGACCGCGCTGGTGATGAAGCCTGACAGCCGCACGCCGAATCCGGGCGCGCTCAATGCCTATCACGCCTACCTGCTCGATGGCCTGCTGCAGGTGGAGCCGCGTATCGCACGCGTGCTCAGCGATGAAGGCCATGCACGGGTCGCGCTGGCGCGCCAGCAGTGCCTGGGCCCGCTGGCGGCCACCCTGGAAGGTGCGAACACGGGAGAAATGTTCAGCGCACCGTTGACCTCGGTGCCGGGCATCTGGGCGCTGCTGCATGACTATCTGGGCGTGCCACGGCGGGGCTTCAGCCAACCGTTGATGCTGGGCCACGGCAGCCAGGATCGCGACGTGTCCTATCTCACCACCCTGCTGTATGCCGTCGGTCTGGCCCTACGCGGCGAACCGGTGGCATTCCGCCGATACCCGGTCGACCATCGCGGCACGCTGGACGCAGCGGCGGCCGATGGCCTGGCATTCGTGCGTGCGCGGCTGGGGCACAGCCAATTTGACGAGGCCGCCGAAACCGCCGGCCTGGAGCAGCTGCTCAACGAAGCCCGGTAGATCCACGCCATGCGTGGATGGGCGGTACACCCGGTTGCCGGCCAGCGGCCGGCACTACCGATGGATCCATCGAACATCGGTAGCGCCGGGCCATGCCCGGCGACCGGTCCTCAGCTCTTGTAGCCGTTGCTGATCGGGTAGCGGCGCTCACGCCCGAACGCGCGGCGCGAGACCTTCGGGCCCGGCGCGGCCTGGTGGCGCTTCCACTCGCTGATCCGCACCAGCCGCAGCACACGATCCACCACCGCCGCGTCATAGCCTGCGGCGACGATCTCCGCGCGCGACTGCTCCTGGTCGATGTAGCGGTACAGGATGCCGTCCAGCACGTCGTAGGCCGGCAGCGAATCCTGGTCGGTCTGGTTTTCACGCAGTTCGGCCGAGGGCGGGCGGCTGATCACCGCCGGCGGGATCACCGGCGCACCGCCAACGGTGTTGCGCCACTTGGACAGGCCGAACACCTCGGTCTTGTACAGGTCCTTCAGCGGCGCGTACCCCCCGCACATGTCGCCATAGATGGTGGCGTAGCCGACCGCGTACTCGCTCTTGTTGCCGGTGGTCAGCAGCAGGCCACCGAACTTGTTGGCCAGTGCCATCAGGATCACGCCACGGCTGCGCGACTGCAGGTTCTCCTCGGTCACATCCGGCGTGGTGCCCTCGAACATCGGTGCCAGCGCCTGCATCAGGCCCTGGAACGCCGGCTCGATGGAAACGGCTTCCAGCTTCACGCCCAGCGCCTCGCACTGCTCGGCGGCCAGGTCGTTGGACATGCCGGCGGTATAGCGCGACGGCAGGCGCACCGCCGTCACGTTCTCCGCGCCCAGTGCATCGACCGCCATGGCCAGCACGATCGCCGAGTCGATGCCACCGGACAGACCCAGCCACACCTTCTTGAAACCGTTCTTGCTGCAGTAGTCCTGGATGCCGCGGGTAACCGCGCGCCAAGCCAGCGCATCCATGCTCTCGTCGCCGTCGTCCATCCATACCTGCGGCAGGAAGCGGCGGGTAGCACCGTCGTAGTCCACCACCAGCCACTGGTCGACGAAGGCCGCTGCGGCCGGGTGCACCGTGCCATCGCCATCGGCCACCACCGATGCACCATCGAACACCAGCGCGTCCTGGCCGCCCACCACGTTGAGGTAGGCGATCGCCGCGCCGCTTTCGCGGGTACGTGCAGCCAGCACGGCGTCACGCTGGGCATGCTTGCCACGCTCGTAAGGCGAGGCATTGGGCACCACCACCAGCTGCGCGCCGGCACGCACCATATCAGCCAGCGGCTCGGCGAACCACAGGTCCTCGCAGATCAGCAGGCCGACCGGGATGCCGTCGACCTCGAACACGCAGCTGCCACCGTCCGGGTCGACATCGAAGTAGCGGCGCTCGTCGAACACCGCGTAATTGGGCAGTTCGCGCTTGCGGTAGGTCTGCTCCACCAGGCCATCGCGCAGCACGCTGGCCGCGTTGTAGACCACCGCACCGGCGGCCTGTGGCCAGCCCACTACAGCGGTGATGCCACGGCACGCAGCAGCAATGCGGGTCATCGCCTGCTCGCACTCGTACAGGAAGCCCGGGCGCAGCAGCAGGTCCTCCGGCGGATAGCCGCTGACTGCCAGCTCGGGGAACATCACCAGCCCGGCGCCGTACTCATCGCGCGCCTGGCCGATCATCTCGATGATGCGCTCGGTGTTGCCGGCGACATCGCCAACCGGGAAGTCGAACTGCGCCATCGCGATGCGGATCGAAGCCATGAGGGTCCAGCCTGTGGTTGCAATGCGCACATTGTAGCGCCGCGACATGCGCTCGCCGGGCATGGCCCGGCGCTACCGCGTGGACCATTCTGGTAGCGCCGGGCCATGCCCGGCGGGTGCCCAGACGCAGAAAGGCCGCCCTGAGGCGGCCTTTCTGTTTCAAGCAGCCGGCCAGCGGCCGGCTCTACAGAATCGTCTGCCGAAGGCAGTCGATCTTATTTCACCAGCTTGGCGATGGCAGCGCCCAGGTCGCCCGGCGAACGCACGGTGACCACGCCAGCAGCTTCCATGGCAGCAAACTTGCCTTCGGCAGTGCCCTTGCCGCCCGATGCAATCGCACCGGCGTGGCCCATGCGCTTGCCGGCCGGAGCCGAAGCACCCGCGATGAAACCGACGACCGGCTTCTTCACGTGGTTCTTGATGTACTCGGCACCGGCTTCTTCAGCGTCGCCGCCGATTTCGCCGACCATGATGATGCCTTCGGTCTGCGGGTCTTCGTTGAACAGCTTCAGGCAGTCGACGAAGTTCAGGCCGTTGATCGGGTCACCACCGATGCCGATGCAGGTGGACTGGCCCAGGCCGACTTCGGTGGTCTGCTTGACCGCTTCATAGGTCAGGGTGCCCGAACGCGACACGATGCCGATCTTGCCCGGCTTGTGGATGTGGCCCGGCATGATGCCGATCTTGCACTCACCCGGGGTGATGACGCCCGGGCAGTTCGGCCCGATCAGCACGGTGTCCGGATGCGAACGGGTCAGCACGTTCTTGACGCGCAGCATGTCCAGCACCGGGATGCCTTCGGTGATGCAGACGATGACCTTGATGCCGGCAGCAGCGGCTTCCAGGATCGCGTCAGCCGCGTACGGCGGCGGCACGTAGATGACCGAAGCGTTGGCGCCGGTGCTCTGCACGGCGTCGGCAACGGTGTTGAAGACCGGCAGGTCGATATGGGTGGTGCCACCCTTGCCCGGGGTCACGCCGCCAACAACCTGGGTGCCGTACTCGATCATCTGAGTGGCATGGAAGGTGCCCTGCTGGCCGGTGAAGCCCTGCACGATCACCTTGGTGTTCTTATTGATCAAAACTGACATTGGATTTCCTTCGGTGTCGGATCAGGCGGCGTTCTTGACAGCTTCGACGACCTTCTTGGCACCGTCGTTGATGTTGTCGGCCGGGATGATGGCCATGCCGCTGTCACGCAGCAGCTGCTTGCCTTCTTCCACGTTGGTGCCTTCCAGACGCACCACGACCGGAACCTTGACGCCCACTTCCTTCACGGCGGCAATGATGCCTTCGGCAATCATGTCGCAGCGGACGATGCCGCCGAAGATGTTGACGAAGATGCCTTCGACCTTGTCCGAGGACAGGATCAGCTTGAACGCTTCGATGACGCGCTGCTTGTTGGCGCCGCCGCCCACGTCCAGGAAGTTCGCCGGCTCGCCGCCGTTGAGCTTGATGACGTCCATGGTGGCCATGGCCAGGCCTGCGCCGTTGACCATGCAGCCGATGTTGCCGTCCATGGTGACGTAGTTGATGTCCAGCTCCGAAGCGATCACTTCGGTCGGATCTTCCTGGGTCTTGTCGCGCATGGCGACCAGGGCCTTCTGGCGGAACGCGGCGTTGTCGTCGCTGTCGAACTTGCCGTCCAGCGCGTACAGGTTGCCGTCGTCCAGGATGGCCAGCGGGTTGATTTCAACCAGCGCCAGGTCCTTTTCGTTGAACAGGCGGTACAGGTTCACCATGATGTTGGCGAACTGGCCGGCCTGCTTGGCGGTCAGGCCCAGCTTGAAGCCGAAATCACGACCGTGGTAACCCTGCACGCCTTCGACGAAGTCGACGTTCAGGGAGTGGATCAGCTCCGGGGTTTCAGCGGCGACCTGCTCGATCTCCACGCCGCCTTCCGAAGAAGCGATGTAGGTGATGGTCTTGGTGCCACGGTCAACCAGAACCGACAGGTACAGTTCCTTGACGATCTCGCCAGCGGTGGTCACCAGCACCAGGTTGACCGGCAGTTCAACGCCAGCGGTCTGGTAGGTGGCCATCTTGGTGCCGAGCATCTTGGCCGCAGCGGCCTTCACGTCGTCGGTGGTCTTGCAGAACTTGACGCCGCCAGCCTTGCCGCGGCCGCCAGCGTGGATCTGCGCCTTGACCATCCAGGGGCCCTGGCCCAGGGAGTTGGCAGCGGCAACAGCTTCGTCCGGGGTCGCAGCGACCTTGCCGGCCGGGACCGGGATGCCGTACTCGGCAAGCAGTTGTTTTGACTGGTATTCGTGGAAATTCATGCGTCACCGTGGGAATAGGAACGACCGCACGCAATTCCTCAGGGCCCCGGCGGGGCGCCGGCATGGACCGCGGCGGGCCCACTATTGTGGCCGAGCCGGCGCCGGGGCGCAAAGAAGTATGGACAAAAGGCCGGAACCGGCCAGATTTCCATGGTCATTCAGGCAGTTGCGGCACGGGCTGGATCACGCCGCAAACGCCCGCCCGGGCCGACTGCGCAGCCCAGCCCGGTACAGGCGCCCTATACTGGCCCCGTAAATTCGACCCACGGTGCCGGCAACCGGGCAGCGAGCAGATCCGACGATCGGGGGACGTCGGGCAGGTTCGGCCCACCGCCGTCATGACCCAGTTCCAGGCAGCCAGAAGGGGAGTTCCGGCGTGTCACCCAGTGCTTCATTGATCGACCGCATCGAATCGATACCGCGGCGCGAGCTGTATTTCTTCGCCCTGTACCGGGTGCTGATCGCCTCGGTCATCGCCGCCCTGCTGTACAGCCCGTTGTCGGCCATGGTCGGCGAAGCCCACCACCCGCGCCTGGCCTATTCGGTCGGCGCCACCTATCTGCTGCTGTCGCTGCTGCTGCTGGTAATCGGCCGCAACGAGCGCTGGCTGCGACCCATCGTGGTCGGCGGCGTGCTATTGGACATCGTCGCCGCCAGCCTGCTGGCGCACGCCCTGCCCGGTGCCAGCGCCGGCATCTCGATGTCGCTGCTGTTCAACATCGCCGCCGCCGCCACCCTGCTGCCGCTCAGCTGGGGCCTGGTGCTGGCGCTGGCCGCCAGCGTCGCCACCGCCGCCGAATACCTGTGGAAAGTGTTGGAAGGCGGCGATCCCACCCGCACCCTGGCCGAACTGGCGATGTTCGCCACCAGCTACCTGGCCCTGGCCTTCATCAGCTACCAGGTCGGCAACCGTGCACGCCGCAACCAGCAGCTGGCCAACCAGCGTGGCGACGAAGTGGCCAACCTGTTCCAGATCAACGAACTGATCATCCGCCGCATGCGCACCGGCGTGGTGGTGGTGGACGCCGACAACCGCATCACCCTGGCCAACGAAGCCGCCTCGATCCTGTTGGGCGACGCCGATGGCAACAGTGATTCCGGCCGCCTCGACCTGGCCAGTGTCGCCCCCGAACTTGCCCGGCGCCTGCAACGCTGGCGCAACGGCTGGGCACAGGATGAAATGCCGCTGCAGCTCAACCCCGACCAGCCGGAAGTGCAGCCACGCTTCGCCCGCCTGCTGGCCGGCAGCGACCTGGTGCTGGTGTTCCTGGACGACTCCAGCGTGGTCTCGCGCCGCGCCGAATCGCTCACCCTGTCGGCGATGGGGCGCTTCTCGGCCAGCCTCGCGCACGAGATCCGCAACCCGCTGGCGGCCATCAACTACGCCGTGCAGCTGCTGGAGGAAGGCACCGGCTTCAACGAAAGCGACCGCCGCCTGCTGCAGATCATCCACCAGCAGTGCCAGCGCACCAACGGCATCGTTGAAAGCGTGCTGGGCCTGGCCCGGCGCGAACGCGCCAACCCGGAAAATGTCGACCTGGCCGCCTTCGTGCGCCGCTTCGTGCTGGAGTACAAGCAGGGCCAGACGCTGGAAACCGACAGCATCGAACCGATCATCAACGACACCTCGGTGCCGGCCCAGGTCGACCCGCGCCACCTGTACCAGGTGCTGACCGTGCTGGTGCACAACGCCCTCAAGTACGGCCGCATCGGCGAGCAGCCCGCGCGCGTGCGGCTGCGCGTGGCCCAGCACGAGCGAAGTGCGGTGATCGACGTGATGGACCGTGGCCCCGGCATCCCCGAGACCGTCGCCGCGCAGCTGTTCCGCCCCTTCTTCACCACCTCCGAGCACGGCACCGGCCTGGGCCTGTATATCGCCCGCGAGCTGTGCAGGGCCAACCAGGCGCGGCTGGATTACATCCCCGTCCCCGCCGGCGGCTCCTGCTTCCGCCTGGTACTGCCCGGCCCGCACACCCTGCTTCCGCACTGATTCCGTGCGTCAAACATTTGTCGCCTTCCACACCCTCGGCTATCTTTCCCACCCATGAACGAAACCCGCAGCGCCCTCGTCGTCGACGATGAACGCGATATCCGCGAACTGCTGGTGTTGACCCTCGGCCGCATGGGCCTGCGCATCAGCACCGCCGCCAACCTCGCCGAAGCCCGCGAACTGCTGGCCAGCAATCCCTATGACCTGTGCATCACCGACATGCGCCTGCCCGATGGCAATGGCATCGAACTGGTCAGCGAGATCGCCCAGCACTATCCGCGCACGCCGGTGGCGATGATCACCGCCTTCGGCAGCATGGACCTGGCCGTGGAAGCGCTGAAAGCCGGTGCCTTCGATTTCGTCAGCAAGCCGGTGGACATTACCGTGCTCCGCGGCCTGGTCAAGCATGCGCTGGAACTCAACAACAGCGAACGCCCCGTTGCCGGCCCCGCCGCCGAACAGGCCGCACGCCTGCTCGGCGAATCGCCGGCGATGGACGTGCTGCGCGCCACCATCGGCAAGGTTGCGCGCAGCCAGGCGCCGGTCTACATCCTGGGCGAATCCGGGGTGGGCAAGGAACTGGTTGCACGCACCATCCACGCACAGGGTGCACGCGCCGCTGGGCCGTTCGTGCCGGTCAACTGTGGCGCCATTCCCACCGAGTTGATGGAGAGCGAGTTCTTCGGCCATCGCAAGGGCAGCTTCACCGGCGCCCATGCCGACAAGCCGGGACTGTTCCAAGCCGCACACGGCGGCACCCTGTTCCTGGATGAAGTGGCCGAGCTGCCGCTGCAGATGCAGGTGAAGCTGCTGCGTGCGATCCAGGAAAAATCGGTGCGCGCGGTGGGCGCCCCCAGCGAAGAGCCGGTGGACGTGCGCATCCTCTCGGCCACCCACAAGGATCTGGCCGAGCTGGTCGAAGACGGGCGCTTCCGCCACGACCTCTACTACCGCATCAACGTCATCGAACTGCGCGTGCCGCCGCTGCGCGAGCGTCGCCAGGACCTGCCCGCACTGGCGGCGTCGATCCTGGCGCGGCTGGCCCGCAGCCACGGCCGCGCCACCCCGCTGCTGGCGCCGTCGGCGCTGGACGCGTTGGCCCAGTACGGCTTCCCCGGCAACGTGCGCGAGCTGGAGAACATCCTGGAACGCGCGCTGGCACTGGCCGAGGAAGACCGTATCGGCGCCGACGACCTGCGCCTGCCGCAGCATGCGCCGCGCTCACCGGGCAGCGCCGCCCACGCTGAAGCCGTGGTGGATCTGCATCCGGGCAGTGCCGCCCTACCCTCGTATATAGAGCAGCTCGAGCGCAGTGCCATCCAGCGCGCGCTGGAAGAAAACCGCTGGAACAAGACCCGCACCGCCGCGCAGCTGGGCATCACCTTCCGTGCGCTGCGCTACAAGCTGAAGAAGCTGGGGATGGAATAGGTAGTGCCGGCCGCTGGCCGGCAACCTCGTGCACCGCGCCATCCACGCATGGCGTGGATCTACTGGTTGCCCATCCACGCACGGCGTGGATCAACCGGCCGTTCTGCGTCGGAATGGTAGTGCCGGCCGCTGGCCGGCAACCCCGTGCATCGCCCATCCACGCATGGCGTGGATCTGCTGGTTGCCCCATCCACGCACGGCATGGATCAACCGGCCGTTCTGCGTCGAAATGGTAGTGCCGGCCGCTGGCCGGCAACCCCGTGCACCGCCCATCCACGCATGGCGTGGATCTACGGCATCAATCCTTGGTGACGCGATTGATCTCGGCCAGGCTGGTCACGCCCGCGGCCGCCTTCTTCAACGCCGACTGCCGCAGGTCATTCACACCGATCGCCTGCGCGGCCTCGGCAATCTGCAGCGCATTGCCACCCGCCAGCACGATGGTCGCGATCTCGTCGGTCATCGGCATCACCTGGTAGAGGCCGGTACGGCCCTTGTAACCCTCGGTGCATTCATCGCAGCCCACCGCCTCGTGCAACTGGATACCCGCGTCCAGCTGCGCCTGGGTGAAGCCCTCGGCCAGAAGGGCGTGTGCAGGCAGGTCGGCCGGCCGCTTGCAGTTCGAGCACAGGCGGCGCGCCAGGCGCTGGGCGATCACCAGCGTCACCGAGCTGGTGATGTTGTACGGCGCGATGCCCATGTTCATCAGGCGCGCGATGGTCTGCGGCGCATCGTTGGTATGCAGCGTGGACAGCACCATGTGACCGGTCTGCGCAGCCTTGATCGCAATTTCCGCCGTTTCCAGATCGCGGATTTCGCCGACCATGATGATGTCCGGATCCTGTCGCAGGAACGAGCGCAGCGCTGCAGCAAAGGTCATGCCGCGCTTGTTGTTCTGCTGCACCTGGTTGACGCCCGGCAGGCGGATTTCCACCGGATCTTCCGCGGTGGAGATGTTGCGGGTCTCGTCGTTGAGGATGCCCAGCGCGGTATACAGCGACACCGTCTTGCCCGAACCGGTCGGGCCGGTCACCAGCACCATGCCGTACGGCTTGTGGATTGCCTCCAGGAACAGCTTCTGCTGGTCCGGCTCGTAACCCAGCTTGTCGATGCCCAGCTTGGCCGCGCTGCCATCGAGGATACGCAGCACCACCTTCTCACCGAACAGCGTAGGCAGCGTGCTGACGCGGAAGTCGATCTGCCGGGTCTTGGACAGGTTGAGCTTGATGCGCCCGTCCTGCGGCACGCGCTTTTCGGCGATATCCAGCTGCGCCATCACCTTCAGGCGCGCGGCGATGCGCTGGTTGAGCTTGTTCGGCGCGCGCGCGACCATCTTCAGCAGGCCGTCGATGCGCAGACGCACGCGGTAGTCGTCTTCGTAGGGCTCGAAATGGATGTCCGACGCGCCCTTGCGGATCGCGTCAATCAGCACCTTGTTGATGAACTTGACCACCGGGGTGTCGTCGCCCTTGGCGTCGATACCGCTGTCGGTGCTGGCCATGTCGTCGTCGCCACCGCCAACATCGAGGTTGGCCATGCCGTCATCGTCGCCACCCAGCGCATCGCCGATCGTGTCATGGCTGGCATGCCACTGCTCCAACGTGCGGCGGATCTGGTCCTCGTCCACCAGGATCGGCTCAACCACCAGATTGGTGTGGAACTTGATCTCGTCCAGCGAGTGGGTGGGGTTGCTGGTGCCGACGAACAACTTGCCGCCGCGTTTGAACAGCGGCAGCACGTTGTGCTTGCGCAGCAGCTCTTCGCTGACCAGGTTCATCGCATTCTGGCTGCTGTCGAACGTGGACACGTCGAACAGCGGCATGCCGAATTCGACGGCGTTGGCGGCAGCGAGCTGCGAGGCGCTGACCAGCTTGTTCTGCGCGAACCACGTCGGCAGGGGCTGGCGAGCGGCGGCCGCCTTGGCCATGGCATCGCGGGCAGCGACTTCGTCCAGCGCGCCGTCCTGGACGAGGCGGCGGGCCAGGCCGGTGATGCCGACGAGATTGGCGGTGGTAACGGCGTTCATAGAAATCCTTGGCTCATGGGTCTGGCAGCGCGGTGCGCCCTCCAAGGGCACCACACGGGGCAGCAGAACCTGCCGCGAGCATCGGCCAGCGGCATCGCCAATCCATGAGCAACGCTGCCTTGCCCGGCGTCGCCGGCCCGGCAGGCACGATCCTGACTCCCCCGGGGATGATAGCCCCGTCAAGGGTCGCCCAACATCCCATTGCCGGCTGAAATGTGATCAGCAGCCCGTTGGGCGATAGCGTGCTTCAAAGGCGCTGCCGTCGCAGCTCCAGATGCCCTCGGCGGAGCGGCGCAGGATCAGGTCTTTGCCTTCCAGGGCGCTGTGGCCTTTCAGCGTGCAGCTGATATGGCCGACACCTGATTCGCTGAGTTCGGCTTCGACTACCGAGCAGTGGGCGTTCTGAGAGCCGCCGATGAGTTCCGGCGTGACTTCACTGACAGATCGTCCTTGATACACGACGATTTCCACCAACGTCTTGCCGGGGCTGATATCGGCCAACGCGGCGGTCAATTGGGTGCGGATGATGTACGGCTGGAACGCCACCATCGCGATCGCAGCCAGGATAGCGATGATGGCCACCACGATCATCAACTCGATGAGCGTGAAGCCTTTTTGCGTATTCATGACTCCCCCTGTTTTATCCAGCAATCCCCATTGCTGCGTGCCGACCGCTTCTTATGCATCAGTCAGCACAAGGCCCGCCGAAGCGGGCCTTGTGTGTAACAACTGGAGTCGCCCATATTTAGATGCGACGTACCCCAATCAAAAATCGATCAGCTGCAGCCCTTGGGCTTGAACTTGGCGTCAACACCAGTGGTGACACAGCTGAAGCCACCAGCAACTGCGGTTGCACCCGAGCCAGATGCTTCGGCGTAGTTCAGGGCGATCGTCGAAGAAGTGCCGATACGACCCGGGTCGCGGATGGTGCAGGTCATACCGGCCGTTGCAACGGCAATCGTCGAGCAAGCACCGGTTTCGGCAGCCTGGAAGCCAGCGTTGGCCACGGTCGGGGTGCCACCGTCGCTGATGACCATCTCGAACTGGGTCTTGTGCGAGGCCAGGTCAGCCAGAGCGGCAGTGACCTTCGACTTCGAGGTGTAGTCCTGGTAAGCCGGCAGTGCAATGGCGGCCAGGATCGCGATGATCGCAACAACGATCATCAGTTCGATAAGGGTGAAGCCCTTCTGGTTCTTCATAGTCGTACATCCCCAAGATAGTGGTGGTTGAGTCAGTGCACAGGATCGGTCCGACCTTCGGCCGGCTGAGCGGGTCCTGCACCTGCGGGTGGATCAACGCAGGTTGCGTGCCAACCCCGGCACGCCTCCCCCTGGATTTCCCCGCGCCCATGATGGCAGCAATTTCGTGGATGGGAACCCCCCGTATTCGAATCTGCGATGGACGCGGCAATGTGACGCAGTGCGTCACCTTTGGTCGGCGGCCGGCACGAAATTGCATTCCGGCCCGCTCGGCAACTGCCCAGACGGCAATGAACCCGCTACCATCGGCAACTGGATGCCCGTCTGGGGATGGCGGGCCGGGGAGCCAACATGTCTGTCAGTCGCAGTGCGATCAAGAAAGAACCGGTGGCGCGCGCCACCATGGAGCTGCAGCCGTTTGTCTGGGAGGGGACCGACAAGCGGGGCGTGAAGATGAAGGGCGAGCAGTTGGCCAAGAATGCCAACCTGCTGAGGGCCGAACTCCGTCGCCAAGGCATCAACCCCGGTACGGTGAAGACGAAGCCGAAGCCGTTGTTCGGTGCTGCCGGAAAACCGATCAAACCGCGGGACATCGCCTTCTTCAGCCGGCAGATGGCCACGATGATGAAGTCCGGCGTACCGATCGTGTCGGCACTGGAGATCATCGGCAGCGGGCACAAGAACCCGCGCATGAAGAAGATGGTGGACACCATCCGCACCGATATCGAGGGCGGCTCCTCGATGTACGAAGCGGTCAGCAAGCATCCGGTGCAGTTCGACGAGCTCTATCGCAACCTGGTGCGGGCCGGCGAAGGCGCCGGCGTGCTGGAAACCGTGCTGGACACGGTGGCCACCTACAAAGAGAACATCGAGGCGCTGAAGGGCAAGATCAAGAAGGCGCTGTTCTACCCGATCATGGTGGTGGTGGTGGCCATGCTGGTCAGCGGCATCATGTTGGTATTTGTGGTGCCGCAGTTCGAGGATGTGTTCAAGAGTTTCGGCGCCGACCTGCCGGCGTTTACCCAGATGGTGGTGAACCTGTCGCGGTTCATGGTGTCGTGGTGGTGGCTGATGCTGATTGTTGCGATCGGAACGGCGGTCGGCGCGGTCATGGCCTACAAGCGCTCGCCAAAGATGCAGCACGCCATGGACCGGTTCGTGTTGAAGGTGCCGGTGATCGGCCAGATCATGCACAACAGCGCCATTGCCCGTTTCGCCCGCACCACCGCCGTTACGTTCAAGGCGGGCGTGCCGCTGGTGGAGGCACTCAGCATCGTGGCGGGCGCCACCGGCAATACGGTGTATGAGGAGGCGGTGCTGCGGATGCGCGATGACGTGTCTGTCGGCTACCCGGTCAACGTTTCCATGAAACAGACCAACCTGTTCCCGCACATGGTCATCCAGATGACCGGCATCGGCGAAGAGGCCGGCGCCCTGGATGCCATGCTGTTCAAGGTGGCCGAGTACTACGAGCAGGAAGTCAACAATTCAGTGGATGCCCTGAGCAGCCTGCTGGAACCGATGATCATGGTGTTCATTGGTACCATTGTTGGCGGCATGGTGATTGCCATGTACCTTCCCATCTTCAAGCTCGGCGCCGTCGTCGGATAAAACATACATGGCATTTCTCGACCAGCATCCCGGCCTCGGCTATCCCGCCGCGGCCGGCCTGGGACTGCTTCTGGGCAGCTTCCTGAACGTCGTCATCCTGCGCCTGCCCAAGCGGCTGGAATGGCAGTGGAAGCGCGATGCGCGCGAGGTTCTGGAGGAGCCGGACTTCTACGAGCCGCCCCCGCCGGGCATCGTGGTGGAGCCTTCGCACTGCCCGCACTGCAAGCACAAGCTGGCCTGGTACGAGAACATCCCGCTGTTCAGCTGGATGATCCAGGGCGGCAAGTGCCGCCACTGCAAGGCACCCATCTCCATCCAGTACCCGCTGGTGGAAGCGCTGACCGCGGTGATGGTGCTGGCCTGTGTGTGGCAGTTCGGCTTCGGCTGGCAGGGCTTCGGTGCGATCGTGCTGACCTGCTTCCTGATCGCCCTGTCCGGCATCGACCTGCGCACCCAGCTGCTCCCGGACCAATTGACCCTACCGCTGATGTGGCTCGGGTTGATCGGTAGCATCGACAACCTGTACATGCCGGCCAAGCCTGCCCTGCTGGGGGCTCTGCTGGGCTACCTGTCGCTGTGGTCGGTGTGGTGGCTGTTCAAGCAGCTGACCGGCAAGGAGGGCATGGGCCACGGCGACTTCAAGCTGCTGGCCGCGCTGGGCGCGTGGTGCGGCATGAAGGGCATCCTGCCGATCATCCTGATGTCGTCGGTGCTGGGCGCCCTCATCGGCTCGATCTGGCTGTACAGCCGCGGCCGTGACCGGGCGACACCGATTCCGTTCGGCCCCTACCTGGCACTGGCCGGCTGGCTGTTCTTCATGTGGGGCGAGCCCCTGCTGAACCAGTATCTGGTGATGAGCGGGCTGCGCTGAGGGGAGTCCCCATGAGCCAGTATGTGGTGGGTCTGACCGGCGGCATTGCCTCGGGCAAGAGTGAGGTAACCCGGCGCTTCGAGGCGCTGGGTATTGTCGTGGCCGACGCCGACCTGGCCGCGCGCGCGGTGGTGGCGGTGGGCAGCCCTGCCCTCGCCCTGATTGCCGAGCGCTTCGGTGCAGACATGCTGCTCACCGACGGCGCCCTGGACCGGGCGCGCCTGCGTGCCCACATCTTTGCCGACCCGGCCGAGCGGACGGCGCTGGAAGCAATCACCCACCCGGCCATCCGCCGGCTGATGCAGCAGCAGTGCGAGCAGGCCGCCAGCCCCTATGCGCTGGCGGCGATCCCGCTGCTGACCGAAGTGGGCGGTCGCCAGGCCTATCCGTGGCTGGACCGGGTGCTGCTGGTGGATGCCCCGGAAGCCGTGCAGCACGCCCGGCTGATGCAGCGCGACGGCATCGACGCCGCGCTGGCGGACCAGATGATCGCCGCCCAGGCCACCCGCGCGCAGCGCCTCGCGCGGGCTGATGATGTGGTCGTCAATGATGGCCATCCGGATGACCTGCAGGCGCAGGTCGAGCGGTTGCATGCGCGGTACCTGGTGTTGGCGGCAGGGTAATCCTGCAGGTCTATCGGCACCGCGCGAACGCGCATCCAGGCATGGCGTGGATCTACTCCAGCTGCTGGCGGGCGTAGCGGGCCAGTTCGCGGGCGGCCAGCAACAGACCTTCCACTACATCCGGCGGCAGTTGCTGGCCTGCGCTGCCCTGCACGCGTGCCGCTTCGGCGGCGTGCAGCATCTGGATCAGCGCATTGAGACCGGCCAGGGTACGGCTGAGGCTGGCCAGGGTTACGGCCTGCGACGGACTGAGACCGGTGCCCTTCCGGGTCTGGCCATCGGCGTTGTCGCGGCCATCCATGCGTGCCATCAGCGCGGGCAGCAGGTCGCTGGGTTCGGCCAGTACGTCTTCGATGCGTTCGGCGATGTCGGCCGGCAACTGATCGGCGGATTCGCCAACCAGGCGGCGCAGGTTCGGATAGGTAGTGCGTGCAGACATGGCAATGCTCCTCGCAGACGGCAAGGCCACCCGCGGATGCGGGGTGGCGGACGGTGCGGGTTGGCGTACCGGAGACCCAACAACTCGAAAGCAAGGAAAAAGACTCCAGCGGACTCTTGCGAGTCCCCACGCACCGCCCGCCGAAGCAGAAGGCATGCGATGCATTTTCCACGATGGCCAAAGCGCATCTGGAGCTTTCAAGTTGTCGGGTTTATTCAGGACGCCAATCCCGGCCGGGGCGATGACCCCGACCGTGCCATCTCGCCAGCTGCATGCATTGCGGTCATGAGGCGAAAACGCCATGCGTCCCAACCGTCTGCGGAACCGTGCGGTGTGACACGCGCAGGGCGCGGAATGCATCACGCAGGTGTCGTGCTGGACCAGAAACGCCGCGCCTTCGCGGAAGCTGCATTGGCGTTGCATGCGACATTTCGCGCCGAGTGGGAGATTTTGGCGACAGATGGATTTGCGCCGACCAAGGTCGGCACCCACCAGAGCAGCATCGGCGACCGGAGGATTCGTGCCGACCAAGGCCGGCCCCCACCAAAGCAGCATCAGCGACGAATGGATTCGTGCCGACCAAGGTCTGCACCCACCAAAACAGCAGCCAGAATGGGTTACAGCGGCTTCGGCGAGAACGTCAGCGTGGCGATCACGCCGCGGGCGCCGCCCGGCCGCACGCTTACCTGCCAGCCGTACAGATCGCACAGGCGACTGACGATCGACAGGCCGATACCGCCACCCTGCGAGTGGCCGGCATGGGTACCGCGGTAGCCGCGCTGGAACAGCTTGGCGGCATCTTCCTCGCTCAGGCCTGGCCCGCTGTCGGTCACCGACACAGCGTTGGTGCCCACATGTACGCGCACCTCGCCATCCTGCGAGTACTTCACCGCATTGCCGATCAAGTTGCCCAGCGCCACCGACAACGCCGCTTCGGGGGCATCGATGACCAGATCGCGTTCGCCATCCAGGTGCAGCTCCAGCGGCTTGCCACCCAACTGGGCGCGGTGCGCGTCCAGCAGCTGTTCGGCCACCCGGGCTACGTTGCTGCTGCCCTGCCCGCGTTCGTTGCGCGACAGCAGCAGCAGCGCGCCGATCAGATCGCTGCACTGCTGCTCGGCACGCTGGATGCGCTGCAGGCGCTGCAGCACCTTTTCGTCCAGGCCGGGGCGGGTCAGCAGAAGCTCGGTGGCGCCACGGATCACCGCCAACGGCGTGCGCAGCTCGTGGCTGACATCGGCATTGAACTCACGGTCGCGCTGCACCACTTCGGTCAGCCGCGAGGAATAGTCATCCAACGCCTGTGCCAACTGGCCCACTTCGTCATCCGGGAAGCGCGGCGCCAACGGCTCGGGCTCACTGGTACCGCCACGGTACGCACGCAGGCGCGCGGCCAGATCCGAGACCGGCTTCATCACCTTGGAGGCCGACCACCAGCCCAGCACCAGCGACAGCAGGCTGAATACCAGCACCGACAGGAACAGCGCGCGGTTAAGCTGCTGCCCACCGCGGACGCTGTCGGTCATGTCGTAGGCCAGGAACGCCCAGGCATCGGGAGTCTTGCGCACGGCCAGCTTGTAGGAATAGCGCTCGCCGCGCTCGTCCACACCGCCCATGTTGTACAGGCCGTCCTTGAACTCGTACCAGTCCGGCTCCTCCTCGCGCAGGGCTTCGAACTTGTCCGGCTTGATCAGGCGCGCGCGCATCTGCTGCACCGGCAGGTCGGGGTTGCGGTCCGGGCTTTCGTAATAACGCCGCACGTACTCGCTGATGTTGCGGTTCATCACGTCTTCCACCAGCTGGTTTTCCACCCGCATGCGGGCCCAGTTGGTGGCGAACGCGAACAGTGTCGTCAGGCAGAAGCCCAACAACACGAACGAGACGATGATGCGGCTGCGCAGGCGCCGCCGATAAGGCGTGCGCCGGCGCTCCCCCTTGCTTGCCACAGAATCAGGCTTCCGGCGTAGCGATGCGGTATCCGATGCCATGGCGGGTCTGGATCATCGGCACTTCAAAGGGCTTGTCCACCACGGCGCGCAGGCCGTGGATGTGCACGCGCAGCGAATCGGAGTCCGGCAGCTCTTCGCCCCAGACACGGGTTTCCAGCTCCTGCCGGGTGACCACGGCCGGGGCCGCTTCCATCAGCGCCTGCAGGATCTTCAATGCGGTCGGGTTGAGCTGCAGCAGCTTGCCCTGGCGGCGCACTTCCAGCGTGTCCAGGTTGTATTCCAGGTCACCGGTTTCCAGCACGCGGGTCTGCACGCCCTTGCCGCGACGCGACAGGGCGTTCAGACGCACTTCCACTTCCTGCAGCGCGAACGGCTTGATCAGGTAGTCGTCAGCACCGGAATCGAAGCCGGCGAGCTTGTTGTCCAGCGAATCGCGCGCGGTCAGCATCAGCACCGGGGTCTGCTTGCGCGCTTCATTGCGAAGCTTGCGGCAGACCTCGATGCCGTCCATGCCGGGCAGGTTGAGGTCCAGGACAATCGCGTCGAACTCGTGCACGACAGCCAGATGCAACCCGGTCACTCCGTCGGCAGCGAAGTCCACGGTGTGGCCCCGGTCCTCCAGGTAGTCGCCCAGATTGGCCGCAATGTCGCTGTTGTCTTCGATTACCAGGATTCTCACTGTCACCTCTAATTGACGAATTTACCGACGCGCTGGGCCTGGCCCATGTCGCGCTGTGCCTTGTCCTTCTGCCGAGCACGCTCGGCGACGGTCATGCATTGCGTGGACGACATGTTGGAACCAATGGCCTTCTCACGTCGGCATATTAGACGACTATCTTCACGCGCCTGTGTCAAAACGGTGTTCACGACCTGCTGATCGTTGAAGACCTCAGTTCGTACCGATTCAGGCATCGCGTCCTTGGTCGGGTACTGCTCGGCGGCGGCACGGATGCGAACCAGGGTCTCGCGGACCTTGCCGCGCTCTTCCTGACGGAGCTCGGAATAGGTTTCGCCATCGTTGAGCTCGATCTCGATGCGCTCTACCTGCTGCAGCAGCGGCTTGCCCGGCAGGAATACCTCTTCGGCACTCTTGGCCCCTGCCGAGGCAGCGACCAGGGCCAACGCCGAAACCAGAACCGCTGATATCACTGGATGCTTCATGACAAACGAATCCCTGTCTGAGGTGAACGCCGACTGTATGCGGATGCCCGCTCTGCCAGCAAGTGCTGGCCGGCAGGGTGCAGGCGGCCTTAAAGCTTGGAGTCCGGGTTCAAGTTGCTGTAGGTGCGCTGGTCGTTGAGCAGGGCCTTGCCCTTCTCTTCGATGCGGCGCCGTTCGGCCACGGTCATGCAACGGCTCTTGGGCATGTTGCTGCCCGTGGTGCGCTGGTACGAGCAGATCTGGCGGCTGTCGTCGTGGGCGCGCGTCAGGATGCTGTTGACCCGCTCCTGATCGTTGAAGACGTCGTTCTGCACCTGCGGTGGCAGCTCCTGGACGGTCTGCCGCTCGCCCATCCGCTGGGTGATCCGCGCCAATGCCTGCTGGACCTGACTGCGGTCCTCGGCGGAGATTTCGTTGTAGTCGCCCTGCTGCAGGGCTTTTTCGACCTGGCGGACCTGCTCGGCCACCGGGGTCTGGCGGTCCATCTGCACAGCCGCCTTTTCCGGCTTGGCCAGTGCAACGCCAGGCAGGCACAGCAACAGCACGATCATCGTGGTGCGGTACATCGCCAACCTCCCGATCCTTCGGAACGAAGGCCCAACTCTACGAGTGTCCCCACGTGCCCACAAGGGCCCCTTGGCAGGGGGACACAGGGCATAAAAAAGACCCAGGCGGTGCACCCGCCTGGGCCTGAAGTTGTATCCCGATACCGATCCTGCTGAGAGGCAGAGCTGCGGTTCGTTGAAGGCTACGCCCGGGGCGATTAAAGCAGTGTTAAACCCGCCAACCCCGCCTGAATTTAATTTCAAGCCACTGAAATATCAGGATTTTTTGATCTTCTCGACGTGTTCGATGATGCGTGCGGCCACATCCACCCCGCAGGCGGCCTCGATCCCTTCCAAGCCCGGGGTGGAGTTCACCTCCAGCACCAGCGGGCCGCGCTCGGAGCGGATCAGGTCCACCCCGCAGACGCCCAGCCCCAGCGCCTTGGCCGAACGCACCGCCACCTGCTGCTCGGCCCGGCTGGCCTTGGACGCCACCGCCGTGCCGCCGGCATGCAGGTTCGAGCGGAAATCCCCCTCCGGCGCCTGGCGCTGCATCGACGCCACCACCTGGTCGCCGACCACGAAGCAACGCAGGTCGGCGCCCTTGGCCTCGCCGATGAACTCCTGCATCAGGAAGTTGGCATACAGGCCACGCAGGGCTTCGACGATGCCGCGCGAGGCGCTGGCCTTCTCGGTGAGGATCACGCCACGGCCCTGGGTGCCTTCATTGAGCTTCACCACATGCGGCGGCGGGCCGAGCATGGACAACAGGTCGACGGTGTCATCCGGGTTGTCACCGAAGACGGTGACCGGCATGTCGATGCCCTTGGCCGCCAGCAACTGGTGCGCCCGCAGCTTGTCGCGCGAGCGCAGGATCGCGTCGGACGGATTGGGCGTGCGTGCGCCCATCAGTTCGAACTGGCGCAGCACGGCGGTGCCATAGCGGGTGACCGAAGCACCGATGCGCGGGATGACCGCATCCACGCCGGTCATCGGCCGCCCCTTGTAGTGCATGGAAAAGCCGTCCGCGGCGATGCGCATGTAGCAGCGCAGCGGATCCAGGATGCGCACGGTATGGCCGCGCGCGCGCGCGGCCTCGACCAGCCGACGGGTGGAGTACAGCCGGGTGTTGCGGGACAGGATGGCGAGCTTCATCGCAGTGGGATCGGTCGGCAGGCGCGCAGCATAGCGTTTCAGCGTTGCGTCTGGATGATGCTGCCCGGCCCGCGCGCAGCCGCGCTGCCCAGCTCACTCCGTGCCTGGCAACACCGGCGGACAGGTGCGTGCCGCTTCGCCCAGCGCGGCGATGCAGGCCATCTGGATGGCCGACCCACTGAAGGCGTCCTGATAGATCTGCCCGATCAACCGCGCCGCCTCCGGGCCACCGGCACGCCCGAGTGCTCGAACCGCTTCGACCTGTTTGGCTGAGCCGATGCCGGCCGAAAGGAAGATCCTGTGCAGCCGTGTGACAACGTCATCCCTGCTTTCCACGCGCATGTTTCCACTTGAAAGGAGTCTGGACGCTACCGCGCACTGCCTGCACGGGAAATGCGGATTGTTGGAAACGAACGCCCCGCGCTCGGCCTGAATCAGGCCCGACAGAATCTAGCCGATGCGAACGAAGCGGGCCCATCTGAATCGCTCGCCCAAGCGACTTTTGAATGTGCGAGGTCAGGAGCGCGCTCCAGCCAGCTCGACGCCGTAGGGCGCCGTGGGGCAATGCCGCGACAGCACTTGGCCATTCCCCTACCCAGCATCTTGCACGCATGGAAAGGCCACCGTTCACCTTCGCCGACTGGAATTACCTGCAATAGACGGGGAGTTACCTGACTTCAAACGACGCGATCATTGTTGATAACCTCGGACGCAGGGGATCCATCAGCAAAGGAGATGCATGATGCCTGTTACGCAAAGTGGGAGATTGGCTTGTATCGTCGCAGGGCTGGCACTTTCTGTAGCACTCGCCGCCAATGCAAGCACGCAACAAACACAGCCTCAGCAGCAACAGCGACTTCCCTCTGTGGCGGAAAGCATGTCGATTTTCCGACAGCTGGAGCCTGAACTGCAGCGTTTTGTGGATCAGCAGACGCGGCTACCGGGCCAAGAAGAGCATGTACTTGTCCGGATCACTCCTGAGCCGTCTACAGGCATAGTCTGGATTGATCTGGATTCAGGCTATTTGCCTAAAGGGGCGACGGAGCTGAGTGAGAGTTTCGGCGAAAAGATCGGCGAGATCGAGGCGGAGCTTTACGAGTACCTCTCCGGAACTGTCGGATTCAAGTACGTTATTGCACGAATCGGGGGTAAAACGATCAATGAAATCCTTCCCCCGGAGCGTCTGCTGAAACACAAGGATCAGCGCAGCACTCGCGCTGCATCAGCCCCCGTGCCGGGTCTGGTTGTCATCAATCCAGGCCACGGCAAGTACTTCCACTATGGGAGTAATACCTGGGAGTACGAGAGACCTGAACCCTATGCAGGCACCACCGACGTGCATGAGGACGACATCACACCGCGCTTTGCTTCGATGCTCAACACATGGCTCACCTCCCGCAGCAGAGATTTCGTAACCGAAGTCCGGCATACACGGGCCATCGGAAATCCGTTCATCGAGGAGGAAAGCAATCTCTCCTGGAAAGACTTGGCCGCTCGCTACTACATCAAGTCACTGCTGCCCGACGAGGGTCCCACAATCTGGAACCGCTTCCCCGACGGCCAGCCCAACCGTCGCGATCTTCGTGAGCAGGACGACGACATCGCAGCCCGCGCCAGATACGCCAATCACATCAATGCAGAGACGTTCATCTCTCTGCACACCAACGCGGCCACTGCAACCGCACGTGGAGCGCTGGTGATGACAAAATTGGATGATCCATCATCTGTACAGCTCTCCAACAACATTCTCTGCTACATGAAAGAGCAGATAAATGCGCTGGAGAACTACGCGGACTTCGTCATCAGGCCGAACCTCGTCAATGGCAATAACAAGGCAGAAGTCCGCGATGCGGAGATGCCTACAGCACTGATTGAAGTAGCCTTCCACTCCAACGCCGAAGACGCCAAAGCACTTCAGGACTCAGAGTTCCGTGCGGCAGCTATGAAGGGCGTGGAGAAGGGCTATCGAACGTTCAGGAAGGGGGAGACCGATTGTCGACCACTAACAATCACGAATCTGCCTCCGGTCACCGGGCCACATCTCACCGATATTCCTTATACCTTCCAGTTCATGGGATCACCGACCTATCCGCTGTACCTTCGCAGCAAAGTTGTGACCTGCCCTCCGGATTACCACTGCAGCCAGAACTCCACGCAGTACATATCTCCCAGCAGTACGCCAGACACACTGAATTCAGTTGCCAACTGCACTACTGTGCGCCCGGCTGCAGGCGCTGTAATTGAAGTTGATCGTTATCTTGAAGACTCTGACGGCGTCAGAAGTCCCTTGGTGCGAAGCAAGATCACCTGTACTTGACGCGGGCCACTCATTTCCCCACGTTGATTTGCTGCACCTGACCGAAGACGCGCCTCGTTGCTGGAAGCACGAACCTGCCGAACGAGCAGCGAAGACTCACAACTCGCGGCCGATCGCGAATGAAGCGAGTCTTCCCTTGACGGGCGCGCATCGCGCTGAGGATTCGATAAGACCCGCGAGGCGGCGGACATTCACGAGGCGCAGGCCCAGCCGAGCATCCATCAGTCACCACGACCGGAATCCACGCGCGAAAGAAAAGAGAGTCCAAAACCACTTCGGCGCAGTGAATTGCGAAGCGCTTCGGTTATTGCAGAGCGCCTCGATCTGGCGCAAACCGCTGGAAGACATGGAGCGGGCGAAGGGAATCGAACCCTCGTCAGTAGCTTGGGAAGCTACAGCTCTACCATTGAGCTACGCCCGCGTTGCCCGACAAGTCTATGCGGGGCACGTGTTCAAACGCAACGGGCAGGCCCTTGCAGCCTGCCCGTGGCGGTGACGGCAGGCCCGCAGGCCTGCCGTCGTGTGCATCAGAAGCTGCCGCTGAAGCTGGCAAACAGCGTCGCGTCCTGCGCACGCTTCTGCAGGGTGGTGGCGCTCAGGCCGATGTTGCTCTGCAGGCCGAACAGCTCCATGCGCGCGCCCAGGATGGCGGTTGCATAGTTCTTGTCGAAGTCCATGCCCGGCACACGGTACATGCCGACGTCCGGCAGGCTCTGCACCCAGGCGCTGGCCTGCTTGGTGTCTTCAAACTCGTGGTCGTAGGTCACCTGCACGTACGGCTTGACGGTGCCGCCGTCGAAGCGGGCCTGCCAACCGATACGGCCGACGGTGGAATCGACATCCTGCTTGCCGTAACCCAGCGCGGTTGCCAGGGTGCCGGCATCGGCGCTTTCGGTGTAACCGTCGATCTTGACCTGCTGCCAGATCACCGAGGCGATCGGGCCGTGGCGGAAGCCACCTTCGGTGCCGAACTCGTAACCGGCGTTCAGGGCAGCGGTCAGGTTGCTGCCGTCCGGCGAGCCACCGTGTTCGCGGGTGGCCGGGCCGAGCTGGACCTTGCGGTTCACGTCATAGGACAGCCAGGTGTAGCTGACCTGGCCATTGACCCAGATGCGGTCGCCGTACCAGCCGGCGAACAGACCGGCCGTGGTGTCCTTCTGGGTGAAGTCGCCACGGCTGTTGCCGAAGTCGGCATTCAGGCGGCCAAAGCCGGCGAAGCCGCCGAAGACCATGCCGTCACGTGCCCAGTCGACACCGAACAGGCCGGCCGGGGCCAGGCCGTCGTACAGATCGGCGTGGTCGTAGCGCTGCATGTCACCGCGCACGCCGCCCCACCAGGACATCCCGTCGGCCGGACGGCCGGCCTGGTGCAGGCTGACCTGGTCGGCGCGCGAACGGCCGATGGTCTGCGCCGAGTGGCTCAGCACCTGCTGCAGGCGCGGGCCTTCCAGGATCGAGATGGCGTACTGGCCCAGCATCTGGTGCGCGGCCGTGGTCGGGTGCACGTCATCGGCGAACAGGTAGGTACTTGCCGCGTCCGGGCGCACATAGGCCAAGGGGCTGCAGGTCAGCGACGACTGCACGGTGCAGGCCCGGCCTGTGACGTTGCTGAAGCCGTACATGCCCGGGCTGGCGATGATTTCGCGCAGCAGCGTGTAGGTGTCCAGCGGAATGAAATCGATGCCGGCCTGCTTGAGACCGCCATAAAGCGCGCTGTTGTAGGCGTTGGACAGCGCCGTCCCCTGCACGCGCGCGGCAGCGCCGCGATCGATGAAGCCCGGAGTGGAGCCGATATCGGGCAGGTTCGGAACCAGCACGTACTCGGCACCGGCCTGCTTCAGGCTGGCCACGATACCGATCTGGTCAGTGACCGCCGAGCCGATGACTGCCGGCGCCTGGGCCGGGTTGGTGATCTGGAACAGGTCGTTTGCGCCACCCCAGACGGTGTACAGCGCGCGCGGATCCGCCTTGCCACCGTTGGCGGCCAGGTAGTTGGCGGTCTGCGTCTTCAACGACGGCACCAGCACGTTGCCCAGCTGCGGGTTGCGGAAGTCGGTGCCGACCCGGGCGCCGCCGACAGCGTAGTTGTCGCCGGTCTGGCCGTTGCCGTTCGGGCTGGCGTTGGTGCCGTAGTAATCGGCCACCCACTGTGCCCACTCCCAACCGGGGTTGGTGGTGGACTGGCCGGTGACCGGACGCACGTCGGCCGGCAGCAGCGGACGGAAGTAGCCGCTGTCGGTCAGGCTGTCACCGATGAACACGGTGCGGGTGAACGGGGATTCGCCTGCCATGGCCGGCAGCGCGGCCAGCGCGATCGCGGCCGCCATGAGGGAGCGGATCGGGCGTTTGCTGAGCAGCATGTAAAAACTCCTGTGGGGATATCGTTTGAGGATCCGACGCACGTACGCCGGCGCACGGTGAATGGTTTCACTGCGCCGCCAATTGCTCACGCTGCGCCGCCGCATGGATTGTCGCCCGAGCCAGGCCTGGCGGGCTTTGCCGGTGCGGGCGTAGCGCACAACTTGCAACGGTTCCGATGCGAACCGGCGATCAGCGACAATGGCCCCATGAACATCCAGCTCAATGGCGAACCCCGCACCCTGCCCGCTTCGGCGACCCTCCTGGACCTGCTTGCGGCCGAGCAGTTGCTGCAACGCCGGGTGGCGGTTGAGGTGAACGGCGAGATCGTCAGCCGCAGCCGTCATGCCGAGCATGTGCTGGCCGAGGGCGATGTGGTGGAGATCGTGCATGCCCTGGGTGGCGGCTGAGGCATCCCGCGCTCTGCGCTCGCCGGGCATGGCCCGGCGCTACCCTGCGCATCCGTTCCGGTAGCGCCGGGCCATGCCCGGCGGCGTCGAAGTGACGACCCCATCTTCGGGCGGATAAGCGATAATCGCGTCATGAACGCTCATGTCTCCCCCGATTCGCTGGTGATCGCCGGCAAGACCTACAGCTCGCGGCTGCTTACCGGCACCGGCAAGTTCAAGGATCTGGAAGAAACCCGCCTGGCCACCGAGGCCGCGGGCGCCCGGATCGTCACCGTGGCCATCCGCCGTACCAACATCGGCCAGAACCCGGGCGAACCGAACCTGCTCGACGTGCTGCCGCCGGACCGTTACACCATCCTGCCCAACACCGCCGGCTGCTACACCGCCGAGGATGCCGTGCGCACCTGCCGCCTGGCCCGCGAACTGCTGGACGGCCACAACCTGACCAAGCTGGAAGTACTGGGCGACCAGAAGTCGCTGTACCCGGACGTGGTGCAGACCCTCAAGGCCGCCGAGCAGCTGGTCAAGGACGGTTTCGAGGTGATGGTCTATACCTCCGACGACCCGATCCTGGCCAAGCGCCTGGAAGAGATCGGCTGCGCTGCGGTGATGCCGCTGGCCGCGCCGATCGGCTCGGGCCTGGGCATCCAGAACAAGTACAACCTGCTGCAGATCATCGAAGACGCCAAGGTGCCGATCATCGTCGACGCCGGCGTGGGCACCGCGTCGGATGCGGCGATCGCGATGGAGCTGGGCTGCGACGGCGTGCTGATGAACACCGCCATCGCCGGCGCGCGCAACCCGGTGTTGATGGCCAGCGCCATGCGCAAGGCCGTGGAAGCCGGCCGCGAGGCGTTCCTGGCCGGCCGCATTCCGCGCAAGCGCTATGCCAGTGCGTCCTCGCCGATCGATGGGTTGATCGGCTGATGACCAATCCATTCGACAGCGCCGGTTCGAAGGCACCGCCCAAGCCGTTCACGGTCAACGAAGGCCGCCGTGAAGTGCGCAGCTTCGTGCTGCGCCAAGGCCGTTTCACCCCGGCCCAGCAGCGCGCGTTCGACGAGCGCTGGCCGCGTTTCGGCCTGGATTTCAGCGGTGAACCGCGCGATCTGGATGCCACCTTCGGCCGCGATGCGCACAAGGTGCTGGAAATCGGCTTCGGCAACGGCGCCGCGCTGCGCTTCGCCGCGCAGCAGGACCCCAGCCGCGACTACATCGGCCTGGAAGTGCACGCGCCCGGCGTGGGCCGCCTGCTGAACGCGCTGGCCGACGACAACGCCGACCACGTGCGCCTGTACCACCACGACGCGGTGGAAGTGCTGGAAAAGGAAATCGCCGATGGCGCGCTGGACGAAGTGCGCATCTACTTCCCCGACCCGTGGCACAAGAAGCGCCACAACAAGCGTCGCCTGATCCAGCCGGGTTTTGCCGAGCTGCTGGTGCGCAAGCTGCGCCCCGGTGGCCGCCTGCACTGTGCCACCGACTGGGAGGATTACGCCGAGCAGATGTGGGACGTGCTCGATGCCACCCCCGGCCTGGTCAACCGTGCCGGTCCGCGTGGCAGTGTGCCGCGCCCGGACTGGCGCCCGCAGACCCACTTCGAGACCCGCGGCCAGAAGCTCGGCCATGGCGTCTGGGACCTGTTGTACGACCGCACCTGATGAACGCCTGAGGACGCCGCGCCCCACATGGATACCGCGCTGACGCTGACCACTGACATGAAGCTCGTGCTCGGGCTGGTCGGCTTCACAATGGCGATGTTCCTGTTCGAGCGCATCCGCGCCGACGTGGTCGCGCTGGTGGTGCTGGTGGTGCTGGGCGTGACCGGCCTGATCGCGCCGGAGGAGATCTTCGGCGGCTTCTCCGGCAACGCGGTGATGAGCATCATCGCCACCACCATCCTCGGCGCGGGCCTGGACCGCACCGGTGCCTTGAACCGGCTCGCGGCCTGGCTGCTGCGGCGCGGCCATGGCGTGGAGCAGCGGCTGCTGATGATGACCACGGCCATCGCCGGCCTGAACTCGTCCTTCATGCAGAACCCGTCGGTGATGGCGCTGTACCTGCCGGTCGCCTCGCGCCTGGCCGCGCGCACCGGGCTGACCATGCAACGCCTGCTGCTGCCGATCTCGGCGGCGATCGTGATGGGTGGCGCGCTGACCATGGTCGGCAACTCGCCGCTGATCCTGCTGAACGATCTGCTGGCCTCGGCCAACAACAACCTGCCCTCCGGCCTGGCCACCATTGAGCCGCTGCGCATGTTCGCGCCGCTGCCGATCGGCATCGCCCTGCTGATCGCCTCGCTGCTGTATTTCCGCTACTACGGCGACCGCAAGCTGGTGGAAGAGGAAAGCCTGGTCAACGACGGCACCACGCCGGCCCGCACCGAGAGCTACTTCGCCAAGACCTACGGCATCGAAGGCGACGTGTTCGAGCTGGTGGTCACCGCCGAGAGCCCGCTGGTCGGCATGACCCTGGGCGAGGCCGAGAACCTGCATGACGCGCCGCTGCTGCTGGCACTGAAGACCGGCAATGACACCCGTCTGGCCCCCCCTGCGGAAATGCGCATCTGGGTGGGCAGCGTGCTCGGCGCGATGGGCCCGCGCCAGCAGATCCACGATTTCGCGCAGAACCAGTTCCTGCGCATGTCCTCGCGCCTGAAACACCTGGGCGACTTGTTCAATCCCAGCCGCGCTGGCATTTCCGAGGCGGTGGTGCCGCCGACCTCCGGCGTCATCGGCAAGACGGCAGGCGAGCTGCGCCTGCGCAAGGAACGCGGCATCAGCCTGCTGGCGATCAATCGCGACAAACAGGTGATCCGCGAGGATGTGCGCGATGTGCAGCTGCGCGCCGGCGACATGCTGGTCTTCCACAGCATCTGGACCGACCTCGCGCAGGCCGCCAAGAGCCGCGACTTCGTAGTGGTCACCGATTACCCCACCGGCGAGCAGCGCCCGCACAAGTTCAAGATCGCCATGGCGATCTTCGCCCTGACCATCCTGATCGCTCTGACCAGCAAACTGCCGGTGGCGCTGACGCTGATGACCGGCGTGGCCGGGATGCTGTTGACCGGCGTGCTGCGCATGGACGAGGCCTATGCCTCGATCAACTGGAAGACGGTGTTCATGATGGCCGGGCTGATTCCGCTCGGCTGGGCGATGGATTCCAGCGGCGCAGCGGCATGGGTGGCCGGCCATACCATCGACAAGCTGCCCACCGGCATTCCGATCTGGGTGCTGGAACTGGCGCTGGCGCTGCTGACCACGGTGTTCTCGCTGGTGATCAGCCATGTGGGCGCGACCATCGTGATGGTGCCGATCGCGGTGAACCTGGCGCTGGCGGCCGGCGGCAATCCCACGGCGTTCGCGCTGATCGTGGCGCTGTCGGCGTCGAACAACCTGATGACGGCGTCGAACCCGGTGATTTCGATGATCACCGGCCCGGCCAACTACACCCCGCGCGAGATGTGGCGGGTCGGCGGCCCGCTGTCACTGATCTACACCTGCGTGGTGGTGGTGATGATCAACCTGATGTTCTGAAAGGTTGGGTTTGTTGGCAGGGCTGCGCCCTGCACCCGCAGAGGCAACGACAACGACAACGGCAACGGCCTGCATTCCTTGGGATGGCGGGGTGGGTTCGGTTGCGGGGGACGCTGCAAGTACATCCATGTAAGCTCGGTCGCCGCATCCATGCGGCTCACGCCCCCGCAACCGGACCCACCCCGCCTTCGACAGATTTCCGCGATCTGTCGGAACGGCGTTCTGTGTTGCTGTTGGCAGGTGTCGACCTTGGTCGACCAGTAGATCCACGCCACGCGTGGATGATTTTCGAGATATTCGATTTCCAATGGAGATTCATCCACGCATGGCGTGGATCTACTGCAGATCGCGGAAATCCGACACCGCCCCGCCATCCCACGGAATGCCTGCTGTTGCTGTTGCCGTTGCTTCGGCATCTGCAGGTGCAGGGCGCAGCCCTGCCGAACCCTCTACTCCGCTACTTCTTCTACCTGGCGCGGTTCGGGCTTGGTGTCGGGCAACTGCCAGAAGATCAACGTCGACGTGAGCGTGATCGCGCCCACGCACAGGAACGTGGCGTGCAGCGCAGCCGTGGCGCCGTGGCCTTCCAGCTGCGTGCCGAATGCGGCCAGCAGGCTGCCTGCGGCGGCTGCACCGAAGCCGGCGGCGAGCATCATCACCATCGACAGCAGGCTGTTGCCGGAACTGGCGAACTCACGGTCGAGGTCGCGCAGGGTGACGGTGTTCATCACGGTGAACTGCAACGAATTGACCGCACCGAAGAACGCCAACTGCAGCAGGCGCACGGCCAGGTGCTGGCCCGGTGTCATCAGGATGAAGCTGGCCATCGCCAGGCCGACCAGCACGGTGTTGGTCATCAGCACGCGGCGATAGCCGTAGCGTTCAACCAGTTTCACCGCCAGCTTCTTCGACACCATGCCTGCGGCGGCCACCGGCACCATCATCAGGCCGGCGTTCATCGGCCCGAGGCCAAGGCCGACCTGCAGCAGCAGCGGAATCAGCATCGGCATGGCACTGCTGCCGATGCGCGAGAACAGGTTGCCGAGAATGCCGATGCGGTAGCTGGGCACGCGGAACAGTGCCAGGGAGAACAGCGGTGCCGTTGAATTTGCCGCGTGCAGCCAGTAACCGACCAGCGCGGCCAGGCCGGCCACGGTCATCAGCATCACCAGCGCGTGAGGTGTACCGAGCCCGGAAATCCCATCCAGTGCCAGCGACAGCACCACCATCGCAAAGGCCAGCATGGCGTAGCCGCGAAGGTCGAACCGGGTGCGGTGGCTGGCGTAGTGGTCGGGCATGATCTTCATCGCCGCGATGAAGCCGATGACGCCGATCGGCAGGTTGATCAGGAACACCCAGTGCCACGAGGCGATCTCGACCAGCCAACCACCCAGCGTGGGGCCGATCAGCGGACCCACCAGTGCGGGAATGGCGATGAAGCTCATCGCACGCAGGAAGTCCTCGCGTGGCACCGAGCGCATCACCGCCAGGCGCCCGACCGGCAGCAGCATCGCGCCGCCGATGCCCTGCAGTACGCGCGCGGCCACCAGCTGGTGCAGCTGCTGCGCCATCGCGCAGGCCAGCGAGCCGAGGGTGAACAGGATGATCGCCACCAGGAAGGTGCGTCGGGTGCCGTAGCGGTCGGCGATCCAGCCGGAGGCGGGAATGAAGGTGGCCACTGCCAGCGCGTAGCTGAAGACCACCGACTGCATCTGCAGGGGGCTTTCGCCAAGGCTGGCCGCCATCGCCGGCAAGGCCGTGTTGACGATGGTCGAGTCCAGCATCTGCATGAAGATCGCCAGCGAAACCAGCCACAGCAGGGGACGCTGGCGGGTGTAGGTCGATGGCGCTGTGGACATGGGGCGTGGCCGGTGCAACGTGGGGGCGCCATGATCGCGCACTGCGGGTCACGGCGCGATCAACATCGCGCCGTGATTGCCTGCGCGATGCTCAGCGTTGGCTGTGTGCGTGCACTGCGTCGACCAGCACCTGTACATGGGCCGGGTCCATGTCCGGCGACATGCCGTGGCCGAGGTTGAACACATGGCCCTCGCGCGAACCACCGTTGCCGGCGGCATAGGTATCGAGCACGCGTGCGGCCGCAGCGGCGATCGCATCAGGCGAGGCATACAACGTGGTCGGATCCAGGTTGCCCTGCAGCGCTACGCGGCCACCGGTGCGGCGCAGCGCTTCGTCCAGGTCCAGCGTCCAGTCCAGGCCGAGCGCATCGGCGCCGGTCTGCGACAGCGCTTCCAGGTGCAGGCCGGTGCCCTTGCCGAACAGGATCAGCGGCGTGCGCTCGCTGCCTTCGCCGCGCTCCAGGCCTTCGGCGATGCGCTGCAGATAGCGCAGCGAGAACTCGCGGTACATTGCCGGCGACAGCACGCCGCCCCATGTGTCGAACACCTGCAGGGCCTGCGCACCGGCCGCGCGCTGCGCGCCGAGGTAGGCAATCACCGCATCGGTGGTTACCTCCAGCAGGCGGTGCAGGGCCTGCGGATGGTTCAGCGCCATCGCCTTGATGCGCGCGAAATCCTTGCTGCCGCCGCCCTCGACCATGTAGCAGGCCAACGTCCACGGGCTGCCCGAGAAACCGATCAGCGGCACCTGGCCGTCCAGTTCGCGGCGGATCAGGCGCACCGCGTCCATCACATAGCCCAGATCCTGCTCCATGTCCGGCACCGCCAGCCTGGCGATGGCCGCTTCATCGCGTACCGGGTGGCGGAACTTCGGGCCTTCGCCTTCGACGAAGTACAGCTCCAGGCCCATGGCATCGGGAATGGTGAGGATGTCCGAGAACAGGATGGCCGCGTCCAGCGGGAAGCGGCGCAGCGGCTGCAGGGTGACTTCGCAGGCGATCTCCGGGTTCTTGGCCATGGCCAGGAAGCTGCCGGCCTTGGCCCGGGTGGCGCGATATTCCGGCAGGTAGCGGCCGGCCTGGCGCATCAGCCAGACAGGGGTGCAGTCCACCGGTTCGCGGCGCAGGGCGCGCAGCAGGCGATCGTTGCGGAGAGGGCTGGTCACAGTGGGCATTCCTTGGGCGAAAAGAGCAGCGGCGCAGTCAGTCGCCGTGCGAAAGAATCTGGAAGCCCCGATGCAGTTCGGCATCGCGGGCTTTGTCGTAGGCGTGGCGGGCTTCGTCGGCCGTCAGGTACAGCTCGCGCCGCAGCTGCGAGCGGGCGCCGACGCGGCCGGATTCACGCAGCAGTTCCCAGCCGCCGAACAGGTCCGGGACCAGGGTCAGGCGCAGGAAGCGCGGTGCCTGGGCACCGTCGGCGGGTTGTTGCAGGTGGACGTGCATGGCACCGATTGTAGCGGGGGCGAGGTGAGCCCTGCCGCAACGCGGATCCGGTAGTGCCGGCCGCTGGCCGGCAACCTCATGAAACCTCCCAGGTAGCGCCGGGCCATGCCCGGCGAACGCGCAAGCGGTCAGCCTGCGCCCAGCACCTTCAGTACCGCCGCTTCATCCACGTCCGGTACGACTTCGGCGCGGCCCATGCCACGCCACAGCACCAGGCGCAGGCGACCGGCCACGTTCTTCTTGTCCAGGCGCATGCGGCCGAGCAGGGCCTGCGGGTCCAGCCCGGCGGGGATTGCCACCGGCAGGCCAAGCTGTTCCAGCAGCGCCTGCAGGCGTACCCGGTCGGCGTCGTCGGCCAGGCCCAGGTGGGTGGAGAGGCGGGCCGCCAGCACCATGCCCACCGCTACGGCCTCACCGTGGTTCAGCGCATCGCGCCCCGGTGCGGAGTAGCCCTGTTCGGTTTCGATCGCGTGGCCGAAGGTGTGTCCCAGGTTGAGCAGGGCGCGCTCGCCCTTCTCGAAGGGATCGCGCTCGACGATGGCGGCCTTGTGCCGGCAGCTGCGGGCGATGGCTTCGGCGATGACCGCATCTTCGCCGGCCACCAGTGCTTCGGCATGCTGCTGCAGCCACTCGAAGAACACAGCATCGCCCAGCGCGCCGTACTTGACCACTTCGGCCAGGCCTGCGCGCAGTTCACGCGGCGGCAGGGTGGCCAGCACGCGGGTATCGGCGATCACCGCACGCGGTGGGTGGAACGCACCGACCAGGTTCTTGCCGGCCGGGATATCCACGGCGGTCTTGCCGCCCACCGAGGAGTCGACCATCGCCAGCAGCGTGGTCGGCAGCTGCACGCAGTCGATGCCGCGCATCCAGCAGGCCGCGGCAAAGCCGGCGAGATCGCCGACCACACCGCCGCCGAGGGCGAACACGCAGGCATCGCGGGTCGCGCCGAGTGCGGCCAGCGCCTCGATGACCGAGCCGAACTCGGCCAGGGTCTTGGAGGCTTCACCGGCGGCCAGCACATGCTCAGCCATGATCAGGTCCGGGCGTGCGGCCAGCAGCGTCTGCCTGACGGCATCCAGATAGCGTGGCGCAACCTCGCTGTCGCTGACCAGCAAGACATGGCGGCCACGCACATGGCTGGCCAGTGCGGCGCCATCGGCCTGGGCGCCGGCACCGATGGTGATGGAATAGGGACGGTCGCCGCCAACGGCGACCTGCAGCAGGGCAGGGGAGGTCATGCAGTGGGGTCCTGTCGCTGCCAGTGCGTGGCCAGCTTGACGACAAGCTGGGCAGTGGCATCGGCGGCGGTAAACGGGTCGGTATCAAGAGTGACATCGGCGAGGTCGCGATACAGCGGGTCGCGATGCGCGGCCAGATCATGCAGCACCTGTTCGCGGTCCGGCCGCTGCAGCAGTGGCCGGGCCTTGTCGCGTGACAGACGCTCCAGCTGGGCTGCGACGCTGACCCGCAGGTAGACGACAAAGCCTCGCTTGGCGATCAGGGCGCGATTGTCCGGGTCAAGCACGGCACCGCCGCCGGTGGACACCAGCTGGCCACGGCCGGCCAGCACCTGCGCCAGCGCCTGGCGCTCATGCGCGCGGAAACCGGCTTCGCCGGAATGCTCGAAGATCGTGGGGATGCTGGCCCCGGTCGCATCGACGATGGCCTGGTCGACGTCGACGAAGTCCAGCGTGAAGCGCTCGGCGAGGCGGCGGCCGATGCAGGTTTTACCGGCACCCATCGGGCCGATCAGGATCAGGTTCGGAGCGGGATTCATGCCCTCTGATGCTAACACCTCCGTGCCTTGGCCTTTACGTTCTTCACGTCAGGGTGGAGGTTCCTGCGGGGTATCCCGCGCCTGATGGAGTGCCTGCCATGTCGGTTGCCAAGGTCATCGAAATCAATGCGTCCTCGCCCAAGAGCGTGGAGGACGCAGTGCGCAGCGGTTTGAAGAAGGTGTCCGGGACGGTCAAGGGCATCCAGGGCGCCTGGATCAACGAGACCAAGGTGGTCACCGACGGCAACGGTGAGATCACCGAATGGCGGGTGAACCTGCGGGTCACCTTCCTGGTGGAGTGAGGCTGCTCAGCGCAGCCCTTGCACCTGGCGCTGGGCATCCAGCGCCACTACCCGGTCGGCAATGGCCGGCAGCGCACGCAACGCCTGCCGGCTGACCCGCTCGTAGTACTGTACGAAGCGCTCCAGCTGGGGTCGGTTCATGCCGTGCCGCCCCGGCTGGGCCGCCTGCAGGTTCTGCTCCTGCTGCCAGCGCCAACGCGGCACCACCGAAAAATCAGGAGGTTGCAGGAACCACAAGCGGTCGCAACGCTGCCACAGCGCCGGATAGTCGCGGGCCAGCGCCTGGTTGCACCAGCGCCGCCAACGGCCATCGGCATCGGCCTCGCGCTCCAGGGCGTTGAGCGGGACATCCAGTTCGGCATCGTCCTGCGCCGGGGTGCCCAGGAACCAGCCCTCAAATACCAGCAGGTCCAGCGGCGTTTGCAGCTGCGGCCACTGCGCTTCGGGCAGGCGCTCGTCGGCCAGCTTGTCGAAGCGAGGCAGCGCCAGAGGCTTTCGTGCGGCCACTGCGTCCAGTACCGCATGTGCCAGCGGCAGGTCGTGGGTGCCCGGTGGGCCACGGGTGATCAACAACGGATGCACCTGCCGGGCCAGGCGCTGGCGTTGTGCGCGGGTCAGGTAGACATCGTCGATGGACAGCGTTGCGGCGTTCAGGCCACGCGTCTGGGCACGGGCAACCACCTGCGCGGCCAGCGTCGATTTGCCGCTCCCCTGCAGGCCGCTGATCGCCAATACTGGAACGGCTGTGCTGCTGCCCAGCGCGTCATCCAGCGCCTGCTCGACCATTGTTTCGGGGAATCCTTTCACCTGGGGCATGTACGCAGCGGCGACCATGCCGCCACAATAGCCCAAACCGTGTGAGAAGAATGCTGTCATGAGCGACCTGTACGCCGAAGCCCTGTCGACCTTTGCCGCCCTTTTCGAAGAAGCGAAACAGAGCCGCGAAGTCGAGCCCAATGCGATGACCGTGGCGACCGCCGATGTGCAGGGCCGGCCATCGGCGCGCACCGTGCTGTTGAAGGCGTTCGATGAGTGCGGCTTCGTGTTCTACACCCACCTGGACAGCCACAAGGGCAACGAGCTGCAGGCCAATCCGCAGGCGGCGCTGCTGTTCCTGTGGCGCAGCCTGCGCGAGGCCGGCATCCAGGTGCGCATCGAGGGACGCGTGGAGCAGGTGGCCGACGCCGAGGCCGACGCCTATTTCGCCAGCCGTCCGCGCATGAGCCAGATCGGCGCGTGGGCGTCGCTGCAGTCGAAGACGTTGAACTCGCGCGAGGAGTTCGACGCGCGCGTGGCCGAGGTCGAGGCGCGCTTCGAGGGCAAGGACGTGCCGCGTCCGGACGGTTGGAGTGGTCTGCGGGTGGTGCCTGACCGCATCGAGTTCTGGTACGGCGCGCAGTTCCGCCTGCACGAGCGCTGGTGCTATGAAGCCGGTGCCGAAGGGCGCTGGAGCAAGCGCTTGTTGTACCCGTAAGGCACCGTGATGCAACGCGTGCCGCTGTATCGCGTGGTGGTGTTCGTGCCGGTGCCTGCCCTGGAGGCGGTGAAGCAGGGCATCCTTTCGGTGGATGCGCTGGTGGCCGGCGATTACGAGCACGGCATGTGGTGGTCCGCGCCGGGGTTCGAACAGTTCCGGCCACGCGTGGGTGCGATCCCCACGCAGGGCGAGGCGGGGCAGACCGAGGTGGTCGACAGCGTGCGGCTGGAGTTCTGCCTGCCGCGCGATCCGCAGCGGCTACAGCGCATCCTCGAGCACGGCATCGTGCCGCATCACCCGTGGCAGGTGCCGGTGGTGCAGGTGGAAGAGATCGAGCTGCTGCTGGCCGGGTAGATCCACGCCATGCGTGGATGGAAAGGTCGGTACACCTGCATCGTAGGGTCGAGCCTGTACCACTGCCATTGTTCCAACGCGTACCACTGCGAGAGCCGTTTGTCGCGAACGGACCGGCCAGCTTCATGTGCGAGCAGGTCAGCAAACGGCACACTCCGACCGACGCCCTCGACTTCCGGAATTGCCATGCCCTCCTGGCGTTGCCTGTTTACCGTGCCACCGCCGCGCCAGGGCGTGGAAGCGCTCCTGTTGCTGCTCGCCCGTGTCGTCGCCGGGGTGATGTTCTGCGTATCGGGCTGGAACAAGGTATTCACCGACGCCGGGCGCGAGCGCATGGTGCATACGCTGGTCGATGCAGGTATCCCGTTTCCCGTGTTCAGTGCGCCGGTGCTCGGCGGCATTGAATGGATCGCAGGTGGACTGCTTGTACTGGGCCTGCTCAGCCGCCCATCGGCACTGCTGCTGGCGGCGATCTGCGCGGTGGCGGCGCTGACCGATGGCATCGCGCGTATCCCTGCGGGGCTGAGCGTGCCGGATTGGCTGAGCTGGTTCTTCTACCTGAGCGAAGTGCCGCTGGGCGTGCTGCTGCTATGGGTTGCGGCCGTGGGCAGTGGACGGTTCGCCATCGAAGCGCGCGCGGCGCTCCAGTAGATCCACGCCATGCGTGGATGGGGTGCTTGAGAAAATGCGGTGCGCACCAAGGTTCGCACCCACCAGGCATCGGTTCTGCACCAACCAGACGGCAGGACGTTACAGCCCCTCCGCGCGCAGCCATCGCCACAGCGTGGTGCGTGACACACCCAGTGCCTGCGCCATGCCTTCGCGGTCATTGCGGTGTTCCTGCAGCAGCGCTTGCAGCTGCGCACGCGGCGGGCGCTTGCCATTGCTTTCCACTGGCAGTGTGGCGGCGCCTTCGTTCACCAGCTCCGGCGCCAGCTGCAGCAGGCGCGCTGCATCGATCAGCCCCTCACCCGGCTGCCAGTGGATGCGCAGCCTATCCACCAGATTGCGCAGTTCACGTACGTTGCCCGGCCAGTCGGCAGCGCTGAGCAGGGCCAGCGCTTCTGCATCCAGCGGTGCATCGATGCCGCGCAGTTCGCGGAAGAAGTGCGTGGTCAGCAGCGGGATATCGCCTCGCCGTGCACGCAGAGTGGGCAGTGCGATGCGCAGCGCGGCCAGCCGGTAATACAGGTCGCGGCGGAAGCTGCCAGCCGCCGCGCGCTGCTCCAGCGATTGCAGGGTGGCGGCGACCACGCGCAGGTCGACCGGGGTCGGTTCGGTGGCACCCACGCGAAGCACTTCGCGTTCTTCCAGCACCCGCAGCAGGCGGGTCTGCAGCGGCAGCGGCAGTTCACCGATCTCGTCCAGGAACAACGTGCCGCCATCGGCTGCCTCGACCAGGCCGACGCGCCCCCCGCGGCGCGCACCGGTGAAGGCGCCGTCGCTGTAGCCGAACAGCTCCGCTTCCAGCAGTGATTCGCTGATCGCACCGCAGTTCAGCGCAACGAAGCGACCGCGACGACCGCTGGCGGCGTGCAGCTGGCGTGCAACCAGTTCCTTGCCGGTGCCGGTCTCGCCGGTAACCAGTACGGTGCTGTCGTGCGGGGCGTACAGCGCGATCTGTGCGCGCACGTCGGCCATCGCATTGCTGTCGCCGAGCAGGGCATGCGCATCGTTGCGTGCGGCGGTGCGGCGGCGCGGAGCCGGCCGGCTGCCGCCGGAGCGGGCCATGGCCTGGGTCAGCTCCAGCGCATGCTCAAACGCCTGCCGCACCGAATCAGCCGAGTACAGCAGCACGCCGGGCAGTCCGGCCTGTTCGGCATGGTCGATGGCCATGCCGGTGCCGACGATCACTTCGATGCCGTTGGCGCGCAGGTCGGCGATGCAGTCGCGGGCATCTTCGCGGGTGACGAAGCGGCGGTGCTCGATGTCCAGGCCGAAGCTCTGCTGGAAGCTGCTGAACACCGGCACGTCGCTGGCATGGGTGACCAGGCCGATGCGTGGGGCGATGCGGCGGGCGCGCGCCAGCGCTTCCATCAGGTCGAAGCCATTGGCGTGGATCGGTACCAGCGGCAGGTCCAGACGACCGCGCAGCCAGGCTGCGTTTGAGCCGCCGGCAATCACCACGTCGCAGTGCTCGCGGCGCAGGCGCTGGCCGATCACTTCCACGGCCTCCTCGAAGCCCAGGTTGATCTGCTCGATGCGCGCGCGGCGGTCGAATTCGGGAATGACATCGCCCAGCAGGCCGGTCAGGCGCGAGACGCTGACCGTCCAGATCACCGGGCGGCCGGGGTCGGCATCGGCGTGGCGCAGGGGCGAGCGGGGCAGGTACATGCACGGATACCGGGAGGCGATGTTTCATGATACATCTGTTTCAGTGTTTCATATGTTTCAGTGTTGCGGGCCGGTCATCCCCGTGAAATCAACCGCTTGCAGGTTGGCATGGTGTTTGCGCTTACCCCTGTGTCCTTCAACCTGGATCGCCGCATGACCGTTTCGACCCTCTCTTCCGCCGGTGCCCGCTTCCGCGAGGCGCTGGCTGCCGAATCGCCGCTGCAGGTGATCGGCGCGATCAACGCCAACCATGCGCTGCTGGCCAAGCGCGCGGGTTTCCGTGCCATCTACCTGTCCGGCGGTGGCGTAGCCGCCGGCTCGCTGGGCCTGCCGGACCTCGGCATCAACACCCTGGAAGACGTGCTGGTGGACGTGCGCCGCATCACCGACGTCTGCGACCTGCCGCTGATGGTCGACATCGACACCGGCTTTGGCCCGAGCGCGTTCAACATCGCGCGCACGGTGAAGTCGCTGATCAAGGCTGGCGCGGCCGCCTGCCATATCGAAGACCAGGTCGGCGCCAAGCGCTGCGGTCATCGCCCGGGCAAGGAGATCGTCTCGCAGGGCGAAATGGTCGACCGCGTGAAGGCCGCTGCCGATGCCAAGACCGATCCGGACTTCTTCCTGATCGCGCGCACCGACGCCATCCAGGTGGACGGCGTGGACAAGGCCATCGAGCGTGCCATCGCCTGCGTCGAAGCCGGTGCCGACGGCATCTTCGCCGAGGCCGCCTATGACCTGGATACCTACCGCCGCTTCGTTGATGCGGTGAAGGTGCCGGTGCTGGCCAACATCACTGAATTCGGCGCGACCCCGCTGTTCAGCCGCGACGAGCTGGCTTCGGCCGGCGTGGCCATCCAGCTGTTCCCGCTGTCCGCTTTCCGCGCCGCCAACAAGGCCGCCGAGAACGTCTACCAGACGATCCGCCGTGAGGGCCACCAGCGCAACCTGATCGACAGCATGCAGACCCGCGAGGAGCTGTATGACCGTATCGGCTATCACGCCTTCGAGCAGCAGCTCGATGCGCTGTTCGCCGCCAAGAAATAAGCAGTACCCTGCACCATCAAGTTTCGGAGGGAAACATGAACGATACGACCGCAACCCCGACCTTCAAGCCGAAGAAGTCCGTCGCCCTGTCCGGCACCGCTGCCGGCAACACCGCGCTGTGCAGCGTCGGCCGCAGTGGCAACGACCTGCACTACCGTGGCTACGACATCCTGGACCTGGCCAACACCAGCGAGTTCGAGGAAATCGCCTACCTGCTGGTGCATGGCAAGCTGCCGACCCGCGCCGAGCTGGTCTCCTACAAGGCCAAGCTGAAGTCGCTGCGTGGCATTCCGGCCGCGGTGAAGGCCGCGCTGGAAGAACTGCCGCCGTCGGCGCACCCGATGGATGTGATGCGCACCGGCGTGTCCGTGCTCGGCTGCGTGGCGCCGGAGAAGGATGACCACAACCATCCGGGCGCGCGCGACATCGCCGACAAGCTGATGGCCTGCCTCGGTTCGATGCTGCTGTACTGGTACCACTGGAGCCACAACGGCCGCGCGATCGACGTGGAAACCGATGATGACTCCATCGGTGGCCACTTCCTGCACCTGCTGCACGGCGAGAAGCCGCAGGATTCGTGGGTGAAGGCGATGCACACCTCGCTGATCCTGTACGCCGAGCACGAGTTCAACGCCTCGACCTTCGCCTGCCGCGTCATTGCCGGCACCGGCAGCGACATGTACAGCGCGATCTGCGGTGGCATCGGCGCGCTGCGCGGCCCCAAGCACGGCGGCGCCAACGAAGTGGCGTTCGAAGTGCAGAAGCGCTATGACAATCCGGACGAAGCCGAGGAAGACATCAAGGCCCGCGTGGAGCGCAAGGAAGTGGTGATCGGTTTCGGCCACCCGGTCTACACCGTGTCCGATCCGCGCAACAAGGTGATCAAGGACGTCGCCCGCGAACTGTCCGAAGAGCAGTCGAGCATGAAGATGTACGACATCGCCGAGCGCCTGGAAACGGTGATGTGGGACATCAAGAAGATGTTCCCGAACCTGGACTGGTTCAGCGCCGTCAGCTACCACATGATGGGCGTGCCGACCGCGATGTTCACCCCCCTGTTCGTGATCGCCCGCACCGCCGGCTGGAGCGCGCACATCGTCGAACAGCGTATCGACGGCAAGATCATCCGCCCGAGCGCCAACTACATCGGCCCGGAAGATCGCGACTTCGTGGCCATCGACAAGCGTTCCTGATCATCGCCACTGTTCCGTCGCTGCATGCATCCGGCCGGCCCCGCGCCGGCCGGATGCCGTCACCGCCGTATTGCCGGCACCCGGCCCGCCACGAGCATTCCGCCAGCCCATGAATACCGATTACCGCAAGACCCTCCCCGGCGCCTCGCTGGACTATTTCGATGCGCGCGCCGCCGTCGACGCGATCCAGCCCGGTGCCTACGCCACGCTGCCGTACACCTCGCGCGTGTTGGCCGAAAACCTGGTGCGTCGCTGCGATCCGGCCACGCTGACCGACTCGCTGAAGCAGCTGATCGAGCGCCGTCGCGACCTGGATTTCCCGTGGTTCCCGGCGCGCGTGGTATGCCATGACATCCTCGGCCAGACCGCGCTGGTGGATCTGGCCGGCCTGCGCGATGCGATCGCCGACAAGGGCGGTGATCCGGCCAAGGTCAACCCGGTGGTGCCGGTGCAGCTGATCGTCGATCACTCGCTGGCAGTGGAGTGCGGTGGTTTCGATCCGCAGGCGTTCGAGAAGAACCGCGCCATCGAGGACCGTCGCAACGAGGACCGCTTCCACTTCATCGACTGGACCAAGCTGGCCTTCGAGAACGTGGACGTGATTCCGCCGGGCAACGGCATCATGCATCAGATCAATCTGGAGAAGATGTCGCCGGTGATCTACGTGCAGGACGGCGTCGCTTTCCCCGATACCTGCGTGGGCACCGACAGCCACACCCCGCATGTGGATGCGCTGGGTGTGATCGCCATCGGCGTGGGTGGCCTGGAAGCAGAGAACGTGATGCTGGGCCGTGCGTCGTGGATGCGCCTGCCGGACATCATCGGGGTCGAGCTGACCGGTCGGCCGCAGCCGGATATCACCGCCACCGACGTGGTGCTGGCCCTGACCGAATTCCTGCGCAAGGAGCGCGTGGTCGGCGCCTGGCTTGAATTCTTCGGCGAAGGTGCCGCTGCACTCACCATCGGTGATCGCGCCACCATCTCCAACATGTGCCCCGAATACGGCGCAACCGCCGCGATGTTCTACATCGACGGCCAGACCATCGACTACCTGCGCCTGACTGGTCGCGAGGAAAAGCAGGTCGCACTGGTTGAAAACTACGCGCGCAGCACCGGCCTGTGGGCCGATGACCTGGCCACTGCGGAATACGAGCGCGTGCTGCACTTCGATCTGTCGACGGTGGTGCGCAACATGGCCGGCCCGAGCAATCCGCATCGCCGCCTGCCGGTATCGGAACTGGTCGAGCGCGGCATTGCCGATGCCGCCAAGCTGGAAGCCGGCAAGGCCGAGCAGGCACAGGGCCTGATGCCCGATGGCGCGGTGATCATCGCTGCCATCACCAGCTGCACCAATACCTCCAACCCGCGCAACGTGATCGCCGCCGGCCTGCTGGCACGCAAGGCCAACGAGCGCGGCCTGCTGCGCAAGCCTTGGGTGAAGTCGTCGCTGGCACCCGGTTCCAAGGCAGTGCAGCTGTACCTGGAAGAAGCGGGCCTGCTGCCGGACCTGGAGAAGCTGGGCTTCGGCATCGTTGCCTTCGCCTGCACCACCTGCAATGGCATGAGCGGCGCGCTGGATCCGAAGATCCAGCAGGAAATCATCGACCGTGATCTGTACGCCACGGCGGTACTGTCGGGCAACCGCAACTTCGACGGCCGCATCCATCCATATGCGAAGCAGGCGTTCCTGGCCTCGCCGCCACTGGTGATCGCCTACGCCATTGCCGGCACCATCCGCTTTGACATCGAGAAGGATGTGCTGGGCGTTGACACCGACGGCAACGAGGTGCGCCTGAAGGACATCTGGCCGAGTGATGCCGAGATCGATGCGGTGGTGAAGGCGGCGGTGAAGCCGGAGCAGTTCCGCAGCGTCTACAACCCGATGTTCAACGTACGCGTCGAACACGGCGCAGCGGTGAGCCCGCTGTACGACTGGCGCCCGCAGAGCACCTACATCCGTCGTCCGCCGTACTGGGAAGGTGCACTGGCCGGTGAGCGCTCGCTGGCCGGCATGCGTGCGCTGGCGGTGTTGCCCGACAACATCACCACCGACCACCTGTCACCGTCCAACGCGATCCTGGCCTCGAGTGCGGCTGGCGAATACCTGGCGAAGATGGGGCTGCCGGAAGAGGACTTCAATTCCTACGCCACCCATCGCGGTGACCACCTGACCGCGCAGCGTGCCACCTTCGCCAACCCGAAGCTGTTCAACGAGATGGTGCGCAATGAAGATGGCAGCGTGAAACAGGGTTCGCTGGCGCGCGTCGAGCCGGAAGGCAAGGTGATGCGCATGTGGGAAGCCATCGAGACCTACATGGAGCGCAAGCAGCCGCTGATCATCATCGCCGGTGCCGACTACGGGCAGGGTTCTTCGCGTGACTGGGCCGCCAAGGGCGTGCGCCTGGCCGGCGTGGAGGCCATCGTTGCCGAAGGCTTCGAGCGCATCCACCGCACCAACCTGATCGGCATGGGCGTGCTGCCGCTGGAGTTCAAGCCGGGCACCACGCGCCTGACCCTGGGCATCGATGGCACCGAAACCTTCGACGTCATCGGTGAACGTACGCCGCGCGCCGAGTTGCGCGTGGTCATCCACCGCCGCGACGGCCAGGACGTGATCGTGCCGGTCACCTGCCGCCTGGACAGTGACGAGGAAGTGGCGATCTACGAGGCCGGCGGTGTCCTGCAGCGCTTCGCGCAGGACTTCCTGGAAGGCGCCAAGGTGGCGTAAGGCAGCGGCTGGCTGCCTTGTGTCAAGTTGCCGCCATGCTGGCTTCGGCCCGCATGGCGGTGGTCACGGAGGAGAGGGGCGTAGCCCCATCTGCATGGGAACCGCGTTCTACAACATCGCAGGCACGGTTAACACCGCCTTCATCCTGCTGAGCCTGTTGGGTGTGGGCGCGCAGTTTCGGTTGGTGCGCAACCGTCGGGAGCGTGCGGATGCGACTGACAGTGCCACTGCAGTGCTGTCGCTGAATCAGATTACGGTCAGCTTCCTGGCTTACCTCTCCTTCTTCATCTATGGCTACAGCGTCACACCATTCAATCATTTCATTGTCTGGCCGCGGTTGCTCGCCTCGGTGCTGGTGATGGCCATCCTGGTGGAGATCTGGCGTGACCGCCGGAGCCGCTCCGCGACGACCAGCCTGCTGACAGCCGCGCTGCTGTTGATCTGCGCACTGGCTGGTCTGGCTTGGGGCGATCGTCATGTGGATGAAGGCAGGGTGGTGGCCAGTGCGGTGATCGTGGTCATTACCGCGTTGTTGGCCCAGGGCTACGCTCATCAGATTCTGCTGATTCTGCGCAATGGCCATACCGGTGCGGTGTCGCTGCGGATGAGTCAGCTGATCCTGCTGATGGACCTGTCCACGATTGTGTTTGCCTCCGCCATGGGTCTGCGGCTGGGCTGGCCGTTGCTCCTGCTGGCTGTGGTGAGTGGCAGCACCAAGCTGGCCATCCTGTATCTGTTCCGTTGGCAACGCAGTGCGCAGGCTGACAGCCGCCGGCGGCGGCTGGCGTTGCAGTCCTGATGCTCCCTTCTTTTATTCTGTCGAGATGTCCACCATGACGTTCCTCCCGCAACTCCGTATTCCCGCTACCTACATGCGCGGTGGTACCAGCAAGGGCGTGTTCTTCCGCCTGCAGGACCTGCCCGAGGCCGCTCAGGTGCCGGGTGCCCCACGCGATGCGCTGCTGATGCGCGTGATCGGCTCGCCCGACCCGTATGGCAAGCAGACCGACGGCATGGGTGGGGCCACCTCCAGCACCAGCAAGTGCGTGATCATCTCCACCGCCTCGGTGCCGGGTCACGACGTGGATTACCTGTATGGCCAGGTGTCGATCGATACCGCATTCGTGGACTGGAGCGGCAACTGCGGCAACCTCAGCACCGCCGTTGGTCCGTTCGCGATCGCCAACGGCCTGATCGATCCGGCCCGCGTGCCGCGCGATGGCCTGTGCACCGTGCGCATCTGGCAGGCCAACATCGGCAAGACCATCATTGCCCATGTGCCGATGCGCGATGGGCAGGTGCAGGAGATCGGCGATTTCGAGCTGGATGGCGTGACCTTCCCGGCTGCCGAGATCCAGCTGGAATTCCTCGATCCGTCCGACGATGGTGACGCCGGTGCGATGTTCCCCACCGGCAACCTGGTCGATACGCTGGACGTGCCGGGCGTGGGTAGTTTCGAGGTGACGATGATCACCGCCGGCATCCCGACCATCTTCCTCAACGCCGCCGACCTCGGTTACACCGGCACCGAACTGCAGCCGGCGATCAATGAAGACAAAGCGGCGCTGGAGCGTTTCGAGAAGATCCGTGCCTACGGCGCGCTGCGCATGGGCTTGATCCAGAAACTGGAAGACGCGGCGACCCGCCAGCACACGCCGAAGGTAGCCTTCGTCGCCCCCGCGCAGGATTACGTGTCGTCCAGCGGCAAGGCGATCCAGGCCGCGGACATCGATCTGCATGCCCGCGCGCTGTCGATGGGCAAGCTGCACCACGCGATGATGGGCACCGCTGCAGTAGCGATCGGTACCGCCGCGGCGATCCCCGGCACGCTGGTCAACCGTGCTGCTGGCGGCGGCGAGCGCGAGGCCGTGACCTTCGGGCATCCGTCGGGCACGTTGCGCGTGGGTGCGCAGGCCGCACTCGTTGACGGCCAGTGGACGGTGTCCAAGGCCATCATGAGCCGCAGCGCCCGCGTGCTGATGGAAGGCAAGGTGCGCGTGCCGGCCGGGTGATGGCCTGGTAGTCGCCAACCTTGGTTGGCATGGCGCCGGCATTGCGCGGGTGGCGCTGCACCTGCTCTGGTAGGTGCCAACCTTGGTTGGCATGGAAGCGGCATCGCGCGGGTAAGGCCCAGCGCCAACCAAGGTTGGCGACTACCGGGTTTGTCGCAGCGTGCAACCCCACGAGGAGACCGAACAATGTCCGACAGTCACACCCCATCCAACGCCCGTGCAGCCTGGGATGCGCTGCTGGTGGACATCGTCGACTACGTGCGCGACACGCGCATCGACTCGCCGCTGGCGTTCCAGACCGCGCATCACTGCCTGCTCGACACGTTGGGCTGCGGGTTGGAGGCGCTGTCCTTCCCCGCCTGCAGCAAGCTGCTGGGCCCGCTGGTGCCGGGTATCAGCGTGACCAACGGCGCGCGCGTTCCCGGGACCAACTTCGTGCTCGATCCGGTGCAGGCGGCCTTCAACATCGGCGCGATGGTGCGCTGGCTGGATTTCAACGACACCTGGCTGGCCGCAGAGTGGGGCCACCCCTCGGACAACCTCGGTGGCATCCTCGCCGTGGCCGACTGGCTTGGCCGCAACGCGGCGGCGTTGCGACGCCCGCCGCCGACCGTGCACGACGTGCTGCTGGCGATGATCAAGGCGCACGAGATCCAGGGCGTGCTGGCGTTACGCAACTCTTTCAACCGGGTCGGCCTGGATCACGTGCTGCTGGTCAAGGTGGCCACCACCGCCGTCGTCGCGCAGATGCTGGGGCTGGACCGCGAGCGGATGCTCAATGCGGTGTCGCTGGCCTGGGTGGATGGACAGGCGCTGCGCACCTACCGGCATGCGCCCAACACCGGTTCGCGCAAAAGCTGGGCGGCCGGTGATGCGACCAGCCGTGGCGTACGCCTCGCGCTGATGGCCGCCACAGGCGAGATGGGCTACCCCAGCGTGCTCAGTGCACCGACCTGGGGCTTCGAAGCGGTATCGATGCATGGCCAGGCGCTGACCCTCGGCCGCCCCTTCGGCAGCTACGTGATGGAGAACGTGCTGTTCAAGATCAGTTTCCCGGCCGAATTCCACGGGCAGACGGCGGTGGAGGCGGCGATCATCCTGCACCAGCAGCTGCGCGCGCAGGGGCGAACGGCCGAGGACATCGAACACATCGCGATCCGTACCCAGGAAGCCTGCATCTGCATCATCGACAAGCAGGGGCCGCTGCACAACCCGGCCGACCGCGATCACTGCGTGCAGTACATGGTGGCCATCGCGCTGCTGCATGGGCGGCTGGTGGCCGAGGATTACGAGGACGACATGGCGGCCGATCCGCGCATCGACGCGCTGCGCGCGAAGATGACCTGCCATGAAGACCCGCAGCTCAGCGCCGACTACCTGGACCCGGACAAGCGCAGCATCGCCAACGGGCTGACGGTGCGCTTCAACGACGGCAGCGCGCTGCCGGAGATGCTGGTGGAGTACCCGCTGGGCCACGCACGCCGGCGCGCAGAGGGTATCCCGCTGCTGATGGACAAGTTCCGCCGGCACCTGGCGCACCGCTTCCCCACCGCCCAGCAGCAGCGCATCCTGGCCGCCTCGCTGGACCCGGTGGCCTTGGCGGCGATGCCGGTGACCGACTACGTGGACCTGTACCTGCCGGGGTAGGAAGCGCTCTGGTGGGTGCCAACCTTGGTTGGCATGGGCCCAACGCCAACCGGGGCTGGCGGCTACCGCGCCGGGCATGGCCCGGCGCTACCGTTCCGATGCATTCCTGCCGAATCCGCGTCAACGCCTTGACGCGACGCGCCTATAATGGCCACCTCGATCAAGGAGTGACGACATGAGCGGTCCGGCACGGCGGATGCGGTGGGGATGGACGGCAGCATTGCTGGCAGGAGGGCTGTTGCTGGGTCTGGCCGGTTGCCGCAACGACAGCGGGCAGCTGCCAAAGGCCAGCGGCGAAGCCATCGCCACCAAGGCCGAGCAGGTGAAGGAGTTCACCCTGCTGCGTGCCTACCCGGACCAGAAGAGTGAAGGCCTGTCGCTGGCGCTGGAGTTCTCGCGCCCGCTGGTCGGCACCCAGGACTTCGACAAGCTGGTGCGCTTCGAAGAGAAGGTCGGCAACGATGACAGCAGCTGGACCCTGTCCGATGACGGCCTGACCCTGCGCTATCCCTTCGTCGAAGCCGGCAAGGAATTCAGCCTGGTGGTCTCGCCGGACCTGCTGGCCGCTGATGGCAGCCGCTTGGGCAAGGAACTGAAGCAGAAGGTCTTCAGCGGCGAGCTGAAGCCGGTGGCCGGTTTCGCCTCGCAGGGCAGCGTGCTGCCGGCCAAGGACAGCCGCGGCCTGCCGGTGGTGTCGGTGAACGTGCCGGAGGTCGATGTCGAGTTCCTGCGCGTGCGCGAAAAGGATCTGCCGACCTTCTTCAGCCAGTACCAGCGCGGTGGTCGCCGTGGCAGCTGGGAACTGAGCAGCGACTACGAGCGCAGCCCGATCAACAAGCTGGCCGAACCGGTCTACGTCAACCGCTTCATCCTGGGCGGCAAGCAGAACGAGCGGGTGCTGACCTACCTGCCGACCCAGGACATCAAGGAACTGCAGGAACCGGGGCTGTATTTCGCCCTGCTCAAGCGCACCGGTGACTACGAGGGCGAGTTCGATACCGCGTTCTTCTCGGTCAGCGACATCGGCCTGCACACCCGCGCGTACAAGGACAAGCTGTTCGTCCATACCGCCGCGCTGAAGGACGGTGCATCGCTGAAGGGCATCGACCTGCGTGTGCTCGATGCCAAGGGCGAAGTGGTGCTGAAGGGTAGTACCGACAGCAACGGCAATGCGCTGCTGAACTACACCCTGGATGCCACCCACGTGCTGGTGGCAAGCAGCGGCAAGGACACCAGTTTCCTGCCCTTCAACCAGCCGGCGCTGGACCTGAGCGAGTTCGCCGTGGCCGGCCGTGACAACGCCTGGTTCGATGTCTATGCCTGGTCGGGCCGCGACCTGTACCGCCCGGGTGAGACGGTGCGCCTGTCGGCGCTGCTGCGCGACAACGACGGCAAGCCGATCAAGAGCCAGCCGGTGTTCCTGCGCCTGAAGCAGCCCGATGGCAAGACCTTCCGCGAAACCCGCGTGCAGCCGGGCGAACAGGGCTACATCAACTTCGAGCAGACCATTCCCGCCGAGGCGCCGACCGGGCGCTGGCAGGTGGAGTTCCGCACCGACCCGGCCAGCAAGGAAGCGATCCAGGGCATGACCCTGCGCATCGAAGAGTTCCTGCCCGAGCGCATGAAGCTGGACCTGGACAGCGCGCAGAAGACGCTGAAGCCGGGGGAAGACCTGCGCCTGCAGGCCAACGGCGCCTATCTGTACGGTGCCCCGGCCGACGGCAACCGCTTCACCGCGCGCATGGCGGTGGCCGCCGAGCAGAAGCCGGTGGAGGGCCTGCCGGGCTACTTCTTCGGCGACCCGACCCTGCAGCTGCCGCGCGAAGCCAAGGATGTCATCGACACCACGCTGCCGGCCAATGGCCAGCTGCGCGAAGACGTGTCGTTGCCGGAAGAGGCGACCAAGGCGAAGGCGCCGATCGCGGTGGTGCTGTCCGGCAGCCTGTATGAAACCGGTGGCCGCACGGTCACCCGCACCCTGAAGCGGGTGGTATGGCCGGCCGCCGCACTGGTCGGCGTGCGCCCGTTGTTCAATCCGGACGACGGCGCTGATTCCAACGGCAACGCGCGGTTTGAACTGATGCGCGTGGATGCGGCCGGCAAGCCGCAGCCGGCCAAGGGCCTGAAGATCACCCTGGTGCGCGAGCTGCGCGACTACCACTGGACCTTCAACGACAACCGCTGGGACTACGATTTCACCCGCCGCTTCGAAAACAAGGAAACCCGTACCGTCGATGCCGGCGGCAGCGCGGTGGCCTTCGACTTCCCGGTGGAGTGGGGCGAGTACCGTGTGGACGTGTTCGATCCGTCCACCGGCCTGACCAGCCGTTATCCGTTCCGCGCCGGCTGGAGCTGGGGCGATGACAACCGTGGCCTCGATGCCCGCCCGGACAAGGTCAAGCTGGGCCTGGACAAGACCGGCTACAAGGCCGGCGATACCCTGGAAGTGACGGTGACCCCGCCGCACGCCGGCAAGGGCGTGCTGATGGTCGAGACCGACCGCATGCTGTACGTGCAGGATATCGACGCCAAGCCCGGTGCCACCTACAAGATCCCGGTCACCGCCGATTGGGAGCGCCACGACGTCTACATCACCGCGCTGGTGTTCCGCGGTGGCAGTGCGCCGAGCAAGATCACCCCGGCCCGCGCGGTGGGCGTGGTGCACGTGCCGATGGATCGCAAGGGCCGCACCGTGGCCGTCGGCCTGGCCGCGCCCAAGCAGATGCGACCGGAGCAGGACTTGCCAGTGACGGTCAGCGCACCGCAGCTGGCCGGCAAGGTCGCGCACGTCACGGTGTCGGCCGTGGACGTGGGCATTCTCAACATCACCCGCTTCCCGGTGCCCGATGCCGGCGCGCACTTCTTCGCCCAGCGCCGCCTCGGCATCGATGCCTATGACATCTACAGCCGGGTGATCGAGAGCTTCGACGGCGGCAGCGGCAAGCTGAAGTTCGGCGGCGACATGGCGCTGCAGGCGTTGCCGCAGGCCAAGCGGCCGACCGCGCGCGTGCAGACCGTGGACCTGTTCTCCGGCCCGGTGCAGCTCGATGCCAAGGGCATTGCCCGCATCCGCCTGAAAGTGCCGGATTTCAATGGCACCCTGCGGGTGTCGGCGCTGGTCTACAGCGATGACCAGTACGGCAAGCGCGATGTGGAAACCGTGGTGCGCGCACCGATCCTGGCCGAGGCCAGCATGCCGCGCGTGCTCGCCCCGGGCGACCGCAGCACGGTGACGCTGGACGTGCAGAACTTCACCGGCAAGCCCGGTCAGTTCAACGTGCGCGTGGACAGCGAAGGCCCGCTCAGCCTGGGCGAAGGCACGCGCAGCGTGCAGCTCAATGCCGATGCCAAGACCACGTTGAGCTTCCCGTTGTCGGCGCGCGAGGGCCACAGCGTGGCCAAGGTGCGCGTGCGTGTGGATGGCAACGGCTTCAAGGCCGACCGCCGCTACGATCTGCCGGTACGTGCGGCGTGGCCGCAGGTACTGCGCTCGCAGGTGCGCACGCTCGATCCGCTGGCGGCGGTGAGCCTGGATGGCAGCCTGATGGATGGGCTGATGTCCGAATCGGTCAATGCCCGCCTGCTGGTCAGCCCGCTGCCGCCGATCCCGTTCGCCAGCGCGCTGCAGGGCGCGCTGAACTACCCGTACGGCTGTGCCGAACAGACCACCAGCAAGGGCTACGCTGCGCTGATCCTGGACCAGGCCACGTCGTCCATGCTCGGCGCTGACGGCCTGGACGCGAAGACCCGTCGCGAGCGCATGGAAGGTGCGTTCGGTCGCCTGGCGTCGATGCAGGTGGCCAACGGCAACTTCTCGATGTGGGGTGACGACGGCTACGTGAACCCGTGGCTGACCCCGTACATCGCCGAGTTCCTGCTCGATGCCAAGGACGGTGGCTTCGCGGTGCCGGACAACGTGCTGCAGAAGGCGCTGAACCGCCTGAGCGAAGACCTGCTGTCCGGTGGCAACCAGTTCTACGGCCAGGAAAAACGCGAAAGCCTGAAGTTCGCCAACCAGGCGTACTCGGGTTACGTGCTGGCCCGCGTCAACCGAGCGCCGCTGGGTACCCTGCGCACGCTGTACGACAACGAACGCAGCAAGGCCGTGGGTGGTCTGTCGCTGGTGCACCTGGGCGTGGCGCTGTCGCTGCAGGGCGATGCCAAGCGCGGCCAGGCGGCCCTTGCGGCGGGCTTTGCCAAGTCCAGCAGCGAGCGCCCGTCCTACTTCGGCGACTACGGCAGTGCCGTTCGTGATGATGCGCTGATGATCGCGCTGACCCACGAAAACAAGCTGGCCAAGCCGGCATGGGATGCACGCGCGGTTGATCTTGGCCGTGGCCTGGATGCGCGCCGCAACAGTGGCTGGATGTGGCTGAGCACGCAGGAACAGGTGGCCATCGCCCGCCTCGGCAAGGCACTGGCCGCCAACCAGAAGGCGCTGGTGGCCGGTGAGCTGGTGATCGGTGGCAACAGCGAGGCCATCGGCGAACGCAAGCTGTTTGGCCGCAACTTCGATGCAGGGCAGCTGGCAGCGGGCGTGCGCTTCACCCCGCAGGGACAGCCGCCGATGTTCGCCAGCATCGACGTGGCCGGCATTCCGCGCAGTGCGCCGGCGCCGGACAACAGCGTGATCGGCGTGGAGCGAAGCTACTTCGGCACCGATGGCAAGCCGTGGTCGCCGCGTCCGCTGAAGGAGGGCGAAGCGCTGATCGTGCGGGTCACCATCACCGCCGACAGCGAGATGCCCGATGCGCTGCTGACCGACCTGCTGCCGGCGGGCCTGGAGATCGAGAACCTCAACCTGGGCGATGCCAAGCAGTGGGCCGATGTGGTGGTCGATGGCATCACCATCAGCGACCGCAGCGAAGCGGCCGATACCAAGCACGAGGAGTTCCGCGATGACCGCTACGTGGCGGCGCTGAAGCTCTCGCGTGGCAGCAAGGCCAACGTGTTCTACCTGGTGCGTGCGGTCACTCCGGGTACCTACACGGTGCCGCCGTCGCTGGTGGAGGACATGTACCGGCCGCAGCTGCGTGGCGTCGGCCGCAGCAACCCGACCACGTTGACGGTGGTACAGCCGTGACCGTGCGGACGGGCCGCGACGGCGCGGCCCGTCCCACTGGATGCCGTGGATGAAGGTGGGATCGCTGAAAACGCGGCTGCCGCGCCTGCGGCAGCGGCTGCAACCGCTGTGGCCGTGGCTGCGCTGGGGCACGACGGCGTTGCTGGCGCTGCTGCTGGTACTGGATTTCGCCTTCCCTCCGCCGCTACCCCGGCAACGCGACACCAGCACGCTGGTGGTCGCCGCTGACGGCAGCCCGATGCGGGCGTTCGCCGATGCCGAGGGCGTGTGGCGCTATCCGGCGTCGGTCGACAGCGTGTCGCCGCTGTACCTGCAGGCGCTGCTGACCTACGAGGATCGCTGGTTCTGGCAGCACCCGGGCATCAATCCGCTGGCGATCCTGCGTGCCGGTGGGCAGCTGCTGCGGGGTGGCCGCATCGTCTCCGGAGGCTCGACCCTGACCATGCAGGTGGCGCGCATTCTCGATCCGCATACGCGCACGCCCTGGGGCAAGCTGAAGCAGATGCTGCGTGCGGTGCAGCTTGAGGTGCACCTGTCCAAGCGCGAGATCCTCGCGTTGTATCTGGAGCGCGCGCCCTACGGTGGCACCATCGAAGGCGTGGAGGCGGCCAGCTGGGCCTACCTGGGTAAGCCGGCCGCGCAGCTTTCGCATGCCGAGGCCGCGTTGCTGGCGGTGCTACCACAGGCACCCAGCCGTTTGCGCCCGGATCGTCATCCCGAAGCCGCGCAGAAGGCTCGCGACAAGGTACTGGCGCGCATGGCCGAGCTCGGCGCATGGACGCCGGAGGAAGTGGAAGATGCGCGCATCGAGAACGTGGTCGCACGCTCGCTGCGTCCACCGCTGCATGCGGCACTGCTGGCCCAGCGCCTGCACTCGGCGCATCCGGGGCAGGCGCGGATCCAGAGCAGCATCGACATCGGCCTGCAGCGCACCCTTGAAGAGCGCGTGGCCAGCTATTTCTCCACGCTGCCCGAGCGCACGTCAGCCGCACTGCTGGTGGTCGACAACCAGACCCTGCAGGCGCGTGCGTATGTCGGCACGCTGTCTTTCGGTGATCGGCAACGGCTGGGCCACGTGGACATGGTGCAGGCCTGGCGCTCGCCGGGCTCCACGCTGAAGCCGTTCCTGTATGCGATGGCACTCGATGATGGCCTGATCCATTCCGAGAGCCTGCTGGTGGATGCGCCGCAGAGCTTCGGCAGCTATCGACCGGGCAACTTCGACATGGCCTTCAACGGCCCGGTCAGTGCTGCCAGTGCGCTGCGCCTGTCGCTGAACGTGCCGTCGGTCGACCTGCTGCAGCGGGTAGGTGCGGCACGCTTCGCCGCGCGCCTGTCGCACGCCGGCATCCAGCTGCGCTTCCCGCCGGGCAGTTCGCCCAATCTGTCGCTGATCCTCGGCGGCACCGGCGCGCGGCTGGAAGACCTGGTCGGTGCGTTCGCTGCGCTCAACCGCAACGGCATTGCCGGCCGCGTGCGCTACACCGATGACGAACCGATGATCGAGCGGCGGCTGGCTTCGCCCGGTGCCAGCTGGATCGTGCGCGAGATGCTGGAATCGAATCCGCGCCCGGGATACGGCGTTGGCACGTTCGACGTTGGCGGGCGGCCGCGCGTGGCCTGGAAGACCGGAACCAGCTATGGCTACCGCGATGCGTGGGCGATCGGCAGTACCCGCCACTACACCGTGGGCGTGTGGGTGGGGCGCCCCGATGGCACGCCGTTGCCGGGGCAGTACGGCGCGGTCACCGCCTTGCCGTTGATGTTCGAGGTGGTCGACAGCCTGCCGCGCCAGCGCGGCGATGCGGCGGCCGCGCCGATGCCGGCCGGCGTGACCCAGGCAGACATCTGCTGGCCAACCGGGGAACTGGCCGAAGGGTTGCCAGCGGCACTCTGCCAGCGACGCCTGTCGGCCTATCTGCTGGACGGTGCGGCACCGCCGACGTTCCCCGAACGCGAGGCACGGCGATGGCAGCCTGGCCGCCAACGCTACCTGGCTGACGCGCGCACCGGACTGCGCGTATCGGCTGACTGCAGCGCGCCGCATGAGGAAGTCGCGCGGGAAATCGCGCGATGGCCGGCGCTGTTGTCACCCTGGCTACCCAAGGCCACCCGCGATGCCTCACAGCTTCCCGCACTGTCGCCGGACTGTCGCGATGATGGCCGCGAGGCCAGTGTGGCCCTGCATATCGATGGCCTCAACGAAGGCGCGACGCTGGCGCGTGCACCCAATGCCGAACACGGCGTACGCCTGCAGCTGCGCGCGTTGGGCAGCGAACAGGCCGTGGACTGGCTGCTGGATGGTCGATGGATCGCGCAGACGCGCGGTGCGCAGCTGATGCAGCGCGAGTTCTCCGATCCGGGGGCGCATACGTTGACCGCGCTGGCTGCTGACGGCGCCTGGACGCAGGTACGGTTCAACGTGCTGCGGTAGCGCCGGGCCATGCCCGGCGGATGTCACGTGATCGGGCACCAACCCGCCGGGCATGGCCCGGCGCTACCGGTCCGCCAGGACCCGGTAGGTGCCAACCTTGGTTGGCACACGCAGACGCTGCCCACCAAGGTGGGCATCTACCAGGGCGTTAGCCGGGCATGGCCCGGTGGTACCGACCCACCAGGACCCGGTAGATGCCAACCTTGGTTGGCATGCGCGGAAGCCGCCCACCAAGGTGGGCGACTACCAGGGCGTTCGCTGGCATGGCCCGGTGGTACCGATCCACCAGGACCCGGTAGTTGCCAACCGTGGTTGGTACGCGCAGAAGCCGCCCACCAAGGTGGGCATCTACCAGGGCGTTCGCTGGCATGGCCCGGCGCTACCGGTCCACCATGACCCGGTAGTTGCCAACCTTGGTTGGCACGCGCAGACGCCGCCCACCAAGGTGGGCATCTACCAGGGCGTTAGCCGGGCATGGCCCGGTGGTACCGACCCACCAGGACCCGGTAGGTGCCAACCTTGGTTGGCACGCGCAGAAGCCGCCCACCAAGGTGGGTATGTACCAGGGCGTTCGCCGGGCATGGCCCGGCGCTACCGGTCCACCATGACCCGGTAGGTGCCAACCTTGGTTGGCACGCGCGGAAGCCGCCCACCAAGGTGGGCGACTACCAGGGCGTTAGCCGGGCATGGCCCGGCGCTACTCCCCGATCCAGCCATCCAGCAGGTCGGCGAACTCGTCGGCGTGCTCCTCCTCCTGCGCCAGGATCTCCTCCAGGATGCGCTTGGTGGTGGTATCGCTGTCGCCGATGAAGTTGATCATCTCGCGGTAGCTGTCGATGGCGATGCGCTCGGCCACCAGGTTCTCGCGGACCATGTCGCGCAGGTCGCTGCCTTCCTTGTATTCGGCGTGCGAGCGTGCGGTCAGCGTGTCCGGATTGAGGTCAGGCTCGCCGCCGAGCTGGACGATGCGTTCGGCCAGCTTGCCGGCGTGCGCCTGCTCCTGCTGTGCGTGTTCGAGGAACTCGCCCTTGACCGCATCGGCCAGCATGCCTTTGGCCATGAAGTAGTGTCGGTAGTAGCGCAGCACGCATACATATTCGGTGGCCAGCGCGTCGTTGAGCAGCTTGATCACCACCTTGCGGTCGGCGCTGTAGCTGTCGGTGATCGCTCCGTCCTCGATGTTCTTCCGTGCCCGCTCGCGCAGGGTCTGGCGATCGCTGATGCCAGCGACCTTGGCGGAAGGGGAGGTGTTGCTGGCTTTGGCTGGCTTGTTGGACATGGCTGGCCGGTTTCCTCTGCAGTCAGGGTTTCAGGTGGGCAGGTGATCCAGTACGTAGTCGGCTGACGACACCTCGAACTGGCCGGGCTCCTCGATCCAGGCCGCGCGCACCGTGCCGTCCACCACGTACAGGGCAAAGCGACGCGAACGCGTGCCCATGCCGGATGAACTTGCATCCAGTTCCAGGCCAAGTGCACGGGTCAGTTCGGCATTGCCGTCGGACAACATCAGCAGACCGTCGGGTACGTGCTGGTCGGTGGCCCAGGCTTTCATCACGAACGGGTCGTTGACCGCCACGCAGTAGACATCGATGCCGCGATGGCGGAACGCCTCGAACTTTTCCACGTACCCGGGCAGGTGGCGGGCCGAGCAGGTGGGGGTGAACGCACCGGGCACGGCGAACAGCACCACCTTGCGCCCGTCGAACAGGGCGTGGGTATCGAGGGTCTCGATGCCTTCGCGGATGCGCTTGAGGGTGACTTCCGGAATACGGTCGCCGACATGGATGGTCATGGGAACTCCTTGCTGGGTGAGGGTAGGGGCCAGGAGGGGACGGACGCGTCAAGACATTGGAAAACCCATGTATACACCCCATCTCCGTCGTCCGCGGCGGGCGGTCAGCCACAGCATGGGGCCGGGCGATGGCAGGCGCATTGCGCTGGATCAGTCGGCCTCACCGTTGCCGCACGACCGGCGGCGTAGCATCGCCGGCGCGTAGAATGAACCCGGGGCGGCGCCCACCGGCGCGGCCGAAGCGAATTGAGGTAGCTGGATGGAATTCAAGGATTATTACGCCACCCTGGGGGTGGAACCGAGCGCGGGCGAGGCGGAAATCAAGACCGCCTATCGCCGGCTGGCACGCAAGTACCACCCGGACGTCAGCAAGGAGGCCGGGGCCGAGGACAAGTTCAAGGCCATCAACGAGGCCTACGAGGCGTTGCGCGATCCCGAGAAGCGCGCGGCCTATGACCAGTTGCGTGCGCAGGGCTATCGTCCGGGCGAGGAATTCAACGTGCCGCCGAACTACGGCGGTGGCGGTTTCAATTTCGAGGAAGTGTTCGGCGGCGGTGGCCCCAACGGTGGTTTCAGCGACTTCTTCGAGAGCCTGTTCGCGCGCCAGCGCGGGGGCCAGGGCGCAGGCCCCGGCCCGGGCTTCAGCAGCCATGGCCATGCGCCCAACCGCGATACCCGGGCCAAGCTGTCGGTACCGCTGGAGGCGGCCTACAACGGCGACAGCCTGCGCATCACCGTCAACGGCAAGCAGCTGGACGTGCGCGTGCCCAAGGGCATCCGTCCCGGGCAGGTGATCCGCCTGGCCGGGCAGGGCAATCACGGCGGCAACCTGCTGCTGGAAGTGGAGTACGCCGCGCATCCGCAGTTCGAGGTCGACGGCCGCAACATCCTGTACACGCTGCCGGTCACCCCGTGGCAGGCCGCGTTGGGCACCAGCATCAGCGTGCCGACCCTGGGCGGCGCGGTGGAACTGAAGATTCCGGCCGATTCCGACGCCGGTCGCAAGCTGCGGCTGCGTGGGCGCGGCCTGCCGGGCAGCCCGGAGGGCGACCAGATCGTCGAGCTGGAGATTGTCGCCCCGGCGGCGACGGACGACGCGCAGAAGAAGGCCTATCGGAATCTGGCCAAGGCGTTTGGCGAAACGATCTGAAATTCGCTTCGTTGGGTGCGGACCACGGTCCGCACGCCTTGCGGTAGTGCCGGCCGCTGGCCGGCAAAGGCGTGCCAACCAAGGTTGGCATCTACCAGAGCAAAGGCGTGCCAACCAAGGTTGGCACCTACCAGAGCAGAGGCGTGCCAACCAAGGTTGGCATCTACCGGAGCGGTGGGTCAGCCTTGACCGGCGAACACCCGCTCCAGCACTTCGGACAGTTCGTCTTCCGAGAACGGCTTGGTGATGTAGGCCTTGGCGCCCTGGCGCATGCCCCACATGCGGTCGGTGTCCTGGTCCTTGGTGGTCACCAGGATCACCGGAATATGCCGGGTCGCCTCATCGCGGGCGAGCGTGCGGGTCGCCTGGAAGCCATTGAGGTTGGGCATCACCACGTCCATCAGCACCAGGTCGGGCAGCTCGGCCTTGGCGGTCTCCACTCCGGCCGCACCATCGGTGGCGGTCAGGATCTGGTGCCCGAGCTTCTCGACGATGCGCTGTATCCCCAACAGCTGCGACGGTGAGTCGTCGACGATCAGAATGCGTGCCATGTTGTTCCCCATGTGATGCCGGAAGTGTAGTGCCGGCATCCTGTTGGCGGGAGGGCGACAGCTGCCGTCCGTCGCCTGCCTGCGACGTTCAGTCGATCCGCACCACCGTGCGGCCAAGCGAGCCGCCCGCCAGCATGCGATCGAACACCGCAGGCAGACCGTCCAGACCGACTTCGGCGGTGCAGATGCGGTCCAGGTGCTGCGGTTTCCACGCGTCACCCAAGCGTGCCCACACTTCTTCGCGCAGCGCGCGCGGGGCATTGGCCGATGAAACGCCGAGCAGCGAGACACCGCGCAGGATGAAGGGCATCACGGTCATGTCCAGCGTCGGGCTGGCGGCCAGGCCCGCACTGACCACGCTGCCGTAAGGCACGGTCTGGGCCAGCAGACTGGCCAGCATCGGCCCGCCGGCATTGTCCAGGCCACCGCCGAAACGTGCCGACTGCAGCGGACCGGTGTCGGCAAGGGCGTCACGCGGCAGCACCTCGGCAGCACCGATGCCGCGCAGGAAGTCGCTCTGTTCCGGTTTGCCGCTGATCGCGTGCACGGCATAGCCGGCGCGGCTGAAAATGTCCACGGCCAGAGCACCGACCCCACCGCTGGCGCCGGTAACCGCCAGTGGCCCAAGCTCGGGCGTCTGCCGGTTGTCCTGCAGGCGCAGCAGCGCCAGCGCGGCGGTGAAGCCGGCGGTGCCCAGCACCATCGCCTCGCGTGGGCTCAGGCCCGCCGGCTGGGCGATGACCGCGCTCGATTCCAGTCGCACGTACTGGCTGTAGCCGCCATCACGGGTTTCGCTGAGGCCGCAGCCGGTGGCCAGTACCGCATCGCCCTCGCGCCAGGCCGGATCGGTGGAGGCGACCACCGTGCCGGCCACGTCGATCCCGCCCACCAGCGGGAAGCGGCGCAGGATGCGGCCTTTGCCGGTGCCAGCCAGGGCATCCTTGTAGTTGACCGAGGACCAGTGGGCGCGGATCAGCACCTGGCCGGGGTTGAGGTCGTCCAGACGCAGCGGGACCAGGCCGCTGCGGTAGCCGGCGTCGTCTTTTTCGATGCGGAAGGCGGTGAACGGGGTGGTGGGGGCCATCGGCGTTGCCTGACTTCGAGGAAAACGCCACCTTACCCGCTCCAGCCCCTTTCAATCCTGCCGGTCCGCCCCATCTTGTATGATCGGTAGTGGTTAATGGCTGGCGTTGCGGGAAGGGCCCGCGTCGCAGCCCACATCTTGATGGAGCGTGCATGGCCTGGAATACACCCGGCGGCAACAAGGGCGGACAAGGCCCCGAGGACAATCGACGCGGGCCGTTCGGGTCGCGCGGCGGTGGCAATGGTGGCGGCTGGGGCGGATTGCCCGGACCGCTGAAGGACCTGTTCGACGGCGGCATCCTGCGTTGGGTGGTGGCGGCAGTGGTCCTGCTGGTGCTGTTCTCCAGCTTCCAGCTGATCGGCGAACAGCAGCGTGGCGTGGTGCTGCGCTTCGGCCAGTTCTCGCGCGTCCTGACCCCTGGCCCGAACTTCAAGTTGCCCTGGCCGATCGAATCGGTCACCAAGGTCAACGCCACCGAGATCAAGACCTTCTCGATCCAGGTGCCGGTGCTGACCCGCGATGAGAACATCGTCAATGTCTCGTTGAACGTCCAGTACCGCATCGATGACCCGCAGCAGTATCTGTTCGGCACCGTTGATGCCAACCAGGTGCTGGAACAGTCGGCGCAGAGCGCGGTGCGCGAGGAAGTCGGTCGCGCCGACCTCAACGCCGTATTGAACAACCGTGGCCCGCTGGCCGTGGCCGCCGAAGAGCGCCTGCAGACATTGCTGCGTGCCTTCAAGACCGGTCTGACCGTGACCGGCCTGACCCTGCAGGACGCCCGTCCGCCGGAGGAGGTCAAGCCGGCCTTCGACGAGGTCAACGGTGCCCAGCAGGTCAAGGAGCGCCTGATCAACGAAGCCCAGGCCTATGCGGCCAAGGTCGTGCCTGAAGCGCGCGGCCAGGCCTCGCGTGCCCGTACCACCGCCGAGGGCTACAAGCAGGCCGTGGTGTCCAAGGCCGAGGGTGATGGTCAGCGCTTCAGCCTGCTGCAGGCCCAGTACAAGGACGCACCGGAAGTCACCCGCAAGCGCCTGTGGCTGGAAACGGTGCAGCAGGTGCTGAGCGAGAACCGCAAGGTCATTGGTGGCGATGGCCGCCAGCTGATCTACGTGCCGATGACCGGTGATACCCGTGCCAGCACCTCGGGACCGGCGCCGGTGCCGAACCCCGATGTGGTGATGCCGTCGCTGCCGGGTACCACCGCAGTGGAAGCTTCCCGTGATCCGGGCCGGCCGGTGGGCCGCCCGACCGGGCGTTCGAGCGGCCGTGAGGAGGGCAGCCGATGAGAAATTCAATCTGGATCGCCGTTGTCGTAGCGGTGCTGCTGGGCCTGCTCGGCTCGGTGTACGTGGTCCGTGAGGACCAGACCGCCATGGTCCTGAACCTGGGCAAGGTGGTGCGTTCGGACATCAAGCCGGGCCTGCACTTCAAGCTGCCGGTGGTGGAAACGGTGCGGGTGTTCGACCGCCGCTTCCAGGTGCTGGACACCGCGCCGGCCCGTTACTTCACGGCCGAGCAGAAGGACGTCAGCGTCGACTTCTTCGCCATCGGTTACATCTCCAACGTGGGTGATTACTTCCGTGCCACCGGTGGCGATCCGCGTATCGCCAACGCCCGCCTGGCACCGATCATCACCGACTCGCTGCGTAACCAGATCAACTCGCGCACCCTGCAGCAGCTGGTCTCCGGCGACCGCAGCGAGCTGATCGCCGAGCAGCTGAAGGGCATCAACGAAGCCGTTGCCGGGCTGGGCATGCAGATGATCGACCTGCGCATCAAGCAGGTGGACCTGCCCACCGACAGCCAGGTGATCAATGACGTGTACGAGCGCATGCGCGCCCAGCGCAAGCAGGAAGCCGCCAAGCTGCGCGCCGAGGGCGAGGAGCAGTCGCTGACCATCCGCGCCCAGGCCGACCGTGACAGCACCGTGCTGATCGCAGAAGCTGAACGCGATGCCCAGCGCCTGCGTGGTGAAGGCGATGCCGAGGCCGCACGCATCTACGGCAAGGCCGGTTCGGCTGACCCGTCGTTCTACGCGTTCTACCGCAGCCTCGAGGCCTACCGCGGCTCGATGACTGACGGCAACGGCGTGATCGTGCTGGACAAGAACGACCCGTTCCTGCAGTACCTCAAGAACGATCGCTGAGTCCGCACGGCAGTACCTCACGGGGCCCGGCCATACGCCGGGCCTCGTGCTTTTCCGGAGTTCCCCCATGAAAGATCTGTTCGCCGCCGTCTGTCTGGTCGCGGTGCTGGAAGGCCTGTTGCTGTTCGTGGCCCCCGTGGCCTGGAAGCGCATGGCCGAACGCCTGCTGGACCTGCCCAGCCCGGCCCTGCGCAGCTTCGGTGGCCTGGTCCTGCTGGCCGGGTTGAGCCTGCTGTGGTGGGTACGGCATTAGCAGGGGTCAGATCCCTTTCCGCAGGAAAGGGATCTGACCCCATTCCGGACGTCCGGACGGGTGGCTGACCGGCTGGTGAAGCCGCCCGTCGGAAAGGTGGCACCGGACCCCGGAAACCCGGATAATGCACAAAAGCCGGACGGGCCTCCCCGTTCGGCTTTTTCCGTGTCTGGGCCTTCCATCGCCGGCCGCTCCCCGTTTGGAGCCGCCACCCAAGCGCTGGCCAGCCCCGCTGCGGTTTACCCGTCCGCGGCCCCGATGGCCGCAACAAATAGAGGAACCCGTCATGGGTCAGTCTGTCGTAGTGCTTGGTGCCCAGTGGGGCGATGAAGGCAAGGGCAAGATCGTCGATCTGCTCACTGAGGAAATCGGCGCCGTCGTGCGCTTCCAGGGCGGCCACAATGCCGGCCACACCCTGGTCATCAACGGCAAGAAGACCGTCCTGCACCTGATCCCGTCGGGCATCCTGCGTGACGATGCGCTGTGCCTGATCGGCAACGGCGTGGTGATCTCGCCGGCCGCGCTGCAGAAGGAAATCGCCGAGCTGGAAACCTCCGGTGTGGAAGTGCGTTCGCGCCTGAAGATCTCCCCGGCCGCGCCGCTGATCATGCCGTACCACATCGCCCTGGACCAGGCGCGCGAACGCGCTGCCGGCGGCAAGGCGATCGGCACCACCGGTCGTGGCATCGGCCCGGCCTACGAAGACAAGGTGGCGCGTCGCGGCATCCGCATCGCCGACCTGCATTATCCGAAGCAGCTGGAAGAACTCCTGCGCACCGCGCTGGATTACCACAACTTCGTGCTGACCAAGTACCTGAACACCGACGCGGTCGATTTCCAGAAGACCTTCGACGAGGCGCTGGCCTTCGGCGAATACGTGCAGCCGATGAAGTCGGACGTTGCCGGCATCCTGCATGACCTGCGCAAGCAGGGTAAGCGCGTGCTGTTCGAAGGTGCGCAGGGCGCGCTGCTGGACATCGACCACGGTACCTACCCGTACGTCACCAGCTCCAACACCACCGTGGGTGGTGCGCTGGCCGGTGCCGGCGTCGGCGCCGATGCGATCGACTACGTGCTGGGCATTGCCAAGGCCTACGCGACCCGCGTTGGCGGCGGCCCGTTCCCGACCGAGCTGGACGATGAAATCGGTCAGGGCATCCGCGACCGCGGCGCCGAATACGGTGCCTCGACCGGCCGCCCGCGTCGCTGTGGCTGGATGGACATCGTCGCGCTGAAGCGCGCCGTGGCCATCAACGGCATCAGCGGCCTGTGCATCACCAAGCTGGACGTGCTGGACGGCATGGAAAAGCTGAAGGTCTGCATCGCCTATGAATACAACGGCAAGCGTACCGAGTACGCGCCGCTGGACGCGCAGGGCTGGGAAGAGTGCACCCCGGTGTACCTGGAGTTCCCGGGCTGGACCGAAAACACCCACGGCATCACCAACTGGGACGACCTGCCGCCGGCCGCACGCGCCTACCTGCGTTCGCTGGAAGAGCTGGCCGGCTGCCCGATCAGCATCGTCTCCACCGGCCCGGACCGCGACCACACCATGGTCCTGCAGGATCCGTTCGCCTGAGCGATGCGGCGATGCCAGACGCTGCCTGGCAACGCTGCCGCACCGGTAGCGCCGGGCCATGCCCGGCGTCGCTGAAAGAAGAAGCCCCGCGAAAGCGGGGCTTTTTCGTTAGTGTGTACGCAATGCCAGCAGGGAAGCGGATCGATGACCGGCGATGTCAGCGCGAAAGGGACGCGGGTGCTGCGGATCACCCTCTGGGTGTTCTGGGGCCTGTGGGCAGTCGCCTGTGTGGTGTTGGCGGTGGGCGCCGTGGCCAACCACCTGGCGTCACGCACGCAGACCCTGCCGCTGGTACTGAGCCCCGGTGCGAGCGCGGAGATCACGGTCTACCGCTTCATTGATGATCGTCTGCGGTTGCGGCTGCGTTACCCGCCCAACGCCGCCGACCCGGCCCTCGACCCCGACGTGCTGATGCGTGTCGACACCCCCAACGAGCATGCGGATTTCCGTGCGGGCGTGCGTTCTGGCCCAGCCGGGACGGATGTTGTGCGCAGGCTGGAAACCGTTGAAACGGCTGTTTTTACCGCCGCGTACTTCGGCTATGGCCGCGGTGATTCATTGCCCCGTGGCCGCTCCTGGCTGCGGGTGACCGTGCTGGAAGTGGAGCCGGCGCTGGCCGGCAGGCCGGCAACGATCGAAGTGCAGCCGCCGTTGGATCTTCTGAAACTGACCGACCTCGATTACCTCTGGCTGTGGCCGTTCTTCTTCTGGAAACTGGCAGCGCTGCTGCTGCTGGTTCCAGGCATCGCACTGGTGATCTTCACCATCGCGCTGCGCAGGCAGCGTCCACGCACTGCCTAGCCGCCACGACCAGACCGTGCGGGTTGCGACTTAATCCCCTCCGTCCCCTTTTTTCAGCAATGGATAGGGATTGATCGACTCGCCCTTCCACCATTGCTTCTCCGGGCCCAGCACGTGCACTTCGAAATGCAGGTGCGGGGCTTCGGGGTTTGCGTTGCCGGTGCTGCCGACGTAGCCGATCACATCGCCGCGCTTGATGGTCTGCTTTTCGGCCAGGCCGTCGGCGTAGCGCTGCAGGTGCGCGTAGTAGTAGCACCAGCGGCCGCTGGGTTCGAACTGATAGATGGTCAGGCCGCCGCGTTCGCTGTCGAACAGCTTCTCGACATGGCCATCGGCCACCGCCAGCACCGGTGTGCCGGCAGCAGCCATGATGTCGATCGCATCGTGCACGCGGCCTTCGCTGCGTGCGTCGGTGAAGGTGTCCTGCAGTTGCGAGGGCGTGATGCCCTGTACCGGCAGCAGCAGGCCGGAGGGTGTGTCGCCCGTTGCTGCTGGGGCGGGCGCGGCGATTGCCGTTGTCGCCTGCTCCACGGGTACGGCACGGGCGCTGTCGGCCGCAGTGGAGGTCTGCGCCACTGCAAGGGGGCGGGCATCCCTGTCATCGGACGGCGTGCCATCGCGCTGCAGCCACCATCCGGCTGCCACGCCCATCACCAGCCCCAGTACGATCAGTTGCGCTAGTCGCATCGGCTCACTCCTGCATGACGACCGGTACCGAGGTATCCACCGCTGCAGCCACGCGCAGCGCATCCCAGTTGGTCATGCGCACGCAGCCGTGCGATTCGGTCTTGCCGACATGGCCGGGCACCGGCGTACCGTGCAGGCCGTAATGGGGTTTGGACAGGTCGATCCAGACCCGGCCGACCGGATTGTTCGGGCCGGGCGGAATCGTGGCCTTGCGATCGCCCTTCCTGGCATCCCAGAACAGCTTCGGGTTGTAGTGGAATGGCGGGTCCGGGTAGACGCCGAGGATCTTCCACTCCCCGATCGGCAGCGGGTCGTGCTCGCTGCCCGACGATACCGGTACCTGCGCGATCACCTTGCCCTGCGCGTCCAGCAGCTGCAGGGTGGAGTCGGATTTGTCGACCACCAGCTTGGTGGCCTTGGGCAATGCAGCGGGCGCAATGTTGGGCACCTGGATGCGGCTGCCGGCTTTGCTCAGATCCACACCGGGATTGAGCGCCTTCAGCAGCTCCGGTGCGGCATGGAAGCGCTCGCCCAGCGATTCCTCCACGCTGCTGAAGCCCAGTGCCTTCAGCTTGGCCTGGTCGGCGGGCTTTTTGGGAACCGCAATGAACGGACCGGCCACGTCCTCTGCGGTCAGCGTGTAGCTGGCAAGGGGGCCGACCGAGTCGGCCTGCAGAGCCTTCCAGGTGGCGTCGTCCAGTTCGCCGCTGACCGTCAGTCCGTGCGCTGCCTGGAAGCCGGACACCGCGCGGCGTTGATTGCTGCCCACTTCGCCATCGATTTCGCCCGGAGAGAAATTGGCGCGGTCCAGAAGTACCTGGGCGTGCAGGGGCGAGTGCGCCGCTGTATCCGGGCCGGCCTTTTCGGCGATGGGTGCTGGCAGCCCGGCGGGCGGGGGCGTCTGCGCAAAGGCGGGCGACATCAGTAGTGACAGTGACAGCACGGTGGCTCGGGCTGAATACATGGAGGACTCCAAGGGAACGCCTTCCCACAATGCCAGCACCGCACGAGCAGCCCGCGTGAAAACGCTGACCCACACCTGAGCCATGTGTCATTACGCGGCGTACGCGGCTCTGCGGATGTTGCCGGTCCGTACAGCGAACGCATAGCGCTCACCGTAGCGCCTGATTACGTCCAACGAAGGAAGGGTGGTCACCGCCAGCGGCGGATTCCAAGCTGGCAAGCTGCGGATGTCGATCCGTTCCGCTTTGCCTCCAGGAAGCCAGAACTCCAGCGAAATCGATGGCAGGACCGGGTCCCTTACCGCAAGGTGACGATGCAGCAGCAGTCCATACAACTCGATGTTGTCCAGATCCTTCCGCTCCTTCTCTTTCAGCTGCTTCGCCTTGTGCTCCTCCGCCAGGGGGCTACGCTGATGCCAAGTGGGAGCGGTGGGGTAGTACTTGAAATCGACCACGACCAACTGGGAGTCGCGCTGCAGCAACAGATCAGGCCGGCGACGGATTCCATTGTTGGCGAATACTAATTGCTGCTGCTGATTCCACGTCTCGCGGTGCTCGATGGCCATGGTATGGGGCGGGAGGTGAGTACTGTCGCAGGAGACGATTGAAGTTCCGCCTGTTTCGCTGGCCTGTTGCATGGCCTCATGCAGACACATGGATTCCCAGACAGGCCAGAAATCCCGCATGCCCCAGATCTGACCCTGCTGCACGCTACCTGCGAGCGCGGGGTGAAGGTAACGCTCCAGCGCCGCGTACAGGGTAAGGAACTCGGAGCTGCGTAGCGTCGCCTGCCTGTAGCATGTTCTCAGCAGCTGCTGGAGTCGCCTCTGCAGCAGCTCCTGCGCCAATGGGTCACCTTCATACAACGAGTCGCCTTGGCGCAGATGACGATGGCGGAAGTCCGTAGCACGCTGCATGCCATCTGGAGCGAAGCGTCCCCACATCATGCCGGGATCGATCTGTAGCAGATTGCGGTAAAAGTCATCTGCCAGGAAAAAGTACAGGCCGACGATGTCGGCAGTCCCGCGTTCGCATACGCTGCGCCGAGTGGGCAGTTTCGGAAAAAAGGGAGCGTCTTCGTCGTTGAACAACGCATGGTGAAGATGGCGATCTGCGTGCTGCAGGTTGCCATCCTGTCGCTCTGCCATCTGCGGTCGCAACGACAGCAGTCGCAATGGATTGGAACGGTTGAACAGCGAGTCGATACTGTATGCGTCGACGAACGAGGCGGGGCCCGATGCAAGCGCCCGTCCGAGAGTGTCTGCTTCAACGCCATCCTGATGATGCGTACTGCTTCGACTTGACTGGACGTTCTTGAAGGCCGCAAATGCCAAGTAGAGCAGACGAAATGCGTCGCGGGGCGCGATATCGGTCGCCATGCCATGCGGTATCCGAAGTTCGGTCCGGCCATTCTCAACGAAAAGGCCGACAGCTTCGGATCGGGCTGCTACGACGCTGACGTCATGCAGCTGCATGCAGCTCTGCCGAAGCGGTGAAGCTGCGGATGAATTCATCGCGCCGCGCGGCAAACTGCCCGAAGGTCCTCAGTGATTCCGGCGGAATCCGCAGCCAATCGGCGAGCGGGGATTTGTCCCTCTCGAAAACGTTGTCCCACAGGTAGAGAAACAGCTTCCCCTCGATATCGCTGGCGGGAATATGGTGAATGATGGGATGGACTTCCTGTGTACTGGCAAGCTTTTCGACGAAGTCCTCGATGATCATTCCATCTTTGGTCTGCGGGAAGTTTATCTTTGACTTGTAGTACGGGGACGTCTCGGTACCGGTGAAAGCAATGGCCTTCAACTTGCGCTTGGCGGATTCGTCAAAGCGCGAGAGCGTGTCGATTGCCTTCAGGGTCTCGGCATTGCAGGACGTCCGGAGCTTACAGAACTCTTCATCGAACATCTGGCTGAAGTCTGCGCCCTGCATGTACGCTGCAGCTCCGGGGGCCAGCCTGCGCAGTTCCGCGATCGTTTCCGCCTGACTCTGCTCCAGGGTAGCAGGCGGTGTCGTTGCAGCGACCAGCCGGGCCTTGATGAACCAAGGGCCGATCATTTTGTCGTCGAGATTTGGCGAGGTGCATTTCTCGATGATCATTGCATTGAGCGAGTCGATCAGCTTCTGCCAGGTTACAGAGGGGTGGCCTTCGATCGTTGCATTGGCCTGGATGGCAGGCACCGAGGTGAACTCGGCTGGACTGAACTCAAAGTTCCAGCGGCGCTTAAACGCGGAGTCCATGAAGAAAATCGACTCATCGCCGGTGTTCATGGTTCCGATCAGGTAGAGATTGGCCGGGAGTCTCAGCATGCGTGCCTCGGTGATGCGTTCGATCAGCTTGCAGGAGTCTTTGCCATCACGATCTGCGAGCCTGCCGATCTCATCGGTCAGCGCCTGCACCGTCAGCTTCGAAGCGCAGACGGAATAGCTGGATTGTCCGTCGTCATCACGGTCCAGCAACTGAAAAATGTCGCCGAATATCTCTGCACAGTTGCCACGGTTGATCTCGTCAATGAGCAGAACAACGTTGCGCGGAGGCGAATCCGCCGAGCTATGTTCAGAACGGTGGCAGGCAAGTGCCAGTGCGCGGATGAAGGGGCCGGCATGTACTTCGTAGTTGACCTTGTTGTCCTTGGACAAGGGCAACAGCCGGGAAACAAAATCTCCGTAGCCAAACTCGGCATGAAAGGTCACGGGGATGACCTCCTCGGCGCCGATGCCGAGTATCGGAGTCTTCTCGTACCGGGCCTTGTAACTCTTGCTCGTTCCCGGTGGACCGAAAATGATCAGCTGGTGGGGAAAGTCTTGGTTCATCAGACGTATCCATTCATCTCCAAGGATCGTTTCGATTCTAAGGGTGCAGATGTATGAGGGGGACCCTTGGCAGCATGTCGGATAACTTTAGGGTGAGTTCCGTCAGAAATCGCCACCATCAACTCACTGAACGGTAACCAGACGGATGCTGCGGCCGGCATCAAGCCGCGTCAGGCAGCGGCCGATATGGGCGCATCCCCCCGTTTTGGATTCACCCCATGAACTACTTGAGGAACGTCAGGGTCGCCTGGCGTCTTGGGCTTGGCTTTGGCCTGTTGTTGCTGCTGGTTGCCGCCGTGGTCGCTACCGGTGCCACCGCCACCATGGTGCAGAAGCGCGCGATGGAGCAGGTGGTCGAGGTCGGCGTAGCCAAGGTGCGGCTGCTGTCGGAGATGCTCGATGCCAACAACCAGATGATGGTCGTGCGCCGCGAGATGCTGATCCGCCAGGGCGAAGACCGTGCCAACGACGAGCAGCGCATCGCCGCTCTGGTCAAGCGCTACGAGGCCAGTTGGACGGCCTACCAGGCCCTGCCCGGCGATGCCGAAGGCAAGGTGATCGGCGAGACCATCGCCGCCAAGCGCGCGCTCGCCCGTCCGCTCAACAAGCAGACCAGCGAACTGATGGAACAGGGCGATTTCCCCGGCGCCGTGGCGCTGACCCTGGGCCCGGTGCAGGAAGCGGCCAATGGCTGGAACAAGGCACTGGCCGATGGCGTGGCCTATGAAGAAAAGGAAAGCCGCGAGGCCGCTGCCGAGGCGATCCGCCTGGGCGAACGCAGCCTGCTGCAGTTGCTGGTGCTGGGTGGCGTGGCGCTGCTGGCAGGCATCGCCGCATCGGTGCTGATCGGTCGCAGCATGACCGGCCCGCTGGCGCGTGCAGTGCAGCTGGCCGAGCGCCTGTCCAAGGGTGAACTGGACCAGGAATTCCGCCTGGGTGGCCGTGACGAGCTGACCCAGCTCGGCGAGGCCATGGCCAGCGTGCGCCAGAGCGTGCAGGCCGCCATCGGCGCGCAGCTGCAGATGGCCGAGCAGCATGAAGCCGGCGCGATCCGTTACCGGATGGACGCCAGTGCGTTCCCCGGCGACTTCGGTCGCATGGTGCAGGCCACCAATCACCTGGTCGAATCGCACGTGCAGGTGCAGCTGCTGATGGCCGAGGTGATGCAGCGCTATGCCATCGGCGACCTCAGCCGCGATCTGCCCGAGTACCCGGGTGAGAAGGGCACGCTGACCCGTACCCTGGCGGCGGTGAAGCAGAGCCTGATGGCGATCAACGCGCAGATCGATGAACTGGCCCGTGCCGCGCGCGCTGGCGATTTCAGCGTGCGTGGCGACGCCGCGGCATTCCAGTACCAGTTCCAGGCGATGGTGAACCACCTCAACGGCATGATGGCCAGTTCGCAGGCCAGCATCGCCGATGTCTCCGACGTGCTGCGCGCCATCTCGCATGGCAACCTCACCGCGCGCATGGAGGGCGAGTACGAGGGCGTGTTCGCGCGCATGCGTGACGATGCCAATGCCACCACCACGCAGCTGACCGGAATCGTGCGTGGCATCCAGGTGGCCGCCGACAGCATCAACAACGCGGCACAGGAACTGGCGGCCGGCAACAACGATCTGTCGCGCCGTACCGAACAACAGGCCGCGAATCTGGAAGAGGCTGCCGCCTCGATGGAAGAGCTGACCTCGACCGTGCGCCAGAACGCCGAGCTGGCACGCCAGGCCGACAGCGAAGCGCATGCGGCCGGCGTTGCCGTGCGCGAGACCGAGCAGGCCATGGCGCAGATGGCCACGGTGATGGGCGAGATCGACCAGTCTTCGGCGCGCATTTCGGAAATCTCCACGGTGATCGATGGCATCGCCTTCCAGACCAACATCCTGGCGCTGAACGCTGCAGTGGAAGCGGCGCGTGCCGGCGAACAGGGCCGCGGCTTTGCGGTGGTGGCCAGCGAAGTGCGTACGCTGGCACAGCGTGCCGGTGTCGCTGCCAAGGAGATCAAGGAGTTGATCGAGGACGCCGCTGCCAAGGTGCAGAGTGGTCTGGCCGTGACCGTGGAATCGGAAGCCGCCATTGCCCGCGTGGCCCAAGCGAGCTCGCGTACCACCCAGCTGATGAGCGACATCGCCGCCGCCAGCAAGGAACAGGCGGCCGGCATCGAGCAGGTCAACCAGGTGGTGGTGCAGATGGACCAGGTGACCCAGCAGAACGCTGCGCTGGTGGAAGAGGCGACCGCTGCCAGCCGCGCGCTGGAAGAGCAGGCGCATGCGCTGACCACGTCGGTGTCGGTGTTCCAGCTGGAGCAGGGGGCACGCATGCCCAGCCTGCCTGCACGCGCGGCGTAAGCCAACGACAGCGCGATGTTGGATGGCGCCCTGCATGCGATGACCCGCATGCGGGGCGTCGATGCACGCAACGGTTGAGGGCCGCTAGCGCCCGCGTGCCGAGCGTTCGATCAACCAACCGGCCGCGTACAGCAACAGCAGGGTTGGCGGAACCAGCACCGCATACGCGGTCGACCAGGGCATGCCGTACAACAGGCTGCCTGCGCCGATGGCATCAAGCGCGGCGGACTGCAGGGTGATGGGGAGTGCCATCAGGATGTAGGTACCCTTCGGGTCGGCGTCTGTCTGCGCGCCGTGGACCAGCCACGCGGTCAACAGCAGGTAGACCACGCAAAGCGCAAGGCCTGTCCAGCTCAGCAGTCGTCGCATCTTCATCTGCAGGCCTCCTGTCAACGGACGTCGAAGCGGGCCTGCAGGGGCAGGCTTACATTCCGCAACAGATCCCTGACCACCACCTGCGCGGTCCACGTGCCCTTCGGGTCACCTGCCTCGGCGACGAACTTCAGCTGCACACTGGTCATGTACAGCAGGGTTGGCGGGCCGGGCAGGGCGGCAGTGAAGCAGGGAACATCGCGTTCGTCGACACTGGTACTGCCGTCCGGGCGAAGCATGCGCAGATCGCAGTGCACCTTGGGTACGCGGTTCTCATCCAGTTGCGGGTTGGACAGGAATGTCAGCAGGAACAATTCTCCGCCCAGGTGGACTTCGCTGGCCTCGGTAAAGCTGGGAGTGCTCTCCGGTGGAGTTTCCCACTTGGCCCGCCAGTCGGCGTCGGAGGTGACCAGCAGGGATGCCGCAAAGCCATCGCTGGATTTCATGGCATCGGTCTGCGGCACCGCCTTGCCGTCGCCATTTATCCAGCCATCGCTGGCAAAGGTGGTCAGTGGCAGCATCAGGGCCATCATGGCCAGTGCGTAGGTCCCTCGCATCAACGCTCTCCTTGGTAGCCGCATCCTGCGGCAGAGCCGGCAGTATCGCGCAACCTTGGCCGGCACAGCAGAGGGAGAGCCAGGAAGAGGTTCCTTCGCCTGCCGATCCGGGCGATGCTTGCCAGCAAAGGAGCTGGCATGGGAACGGGACGTGAGGAAAAAACAGGGCTGTGATGCCGCGTCGGCCGCGCCGCTGCACGTACTGATGCTGCCAGGCCTGGATGGCACCGGCAGCATGTCGACCCCGTTGCTGTCCGCACTGCAGGCTCATGGGCTGACGACGCAGGCGATCGCGCTGCCTGCGCAGGGCGGGCAGGATTACGCCACGCTTGCCAGATGGCTGTGGCCGCAGCTGCCCCGCCACCCCTTCATCCTGCTTGCCGAGTCCTTCTCGGGGCCGTTGGCGATCGAGCTGGCCGCGCGCCCGCCCGCAGCGCTGCGCGGACTGGTGCTGGCCGCGACCTTTGCGCGCCGGCCCGTGCCATTGCCGGCAGCCGGCGCGGCACTGCGGTCACCGGCCTGGCCGGTGCCTCCCGTGGCGATGCTGGCGCGCCTGCTGCTGGGGCGGTGGCGCACCGGCGAGCACATGTCGATGCTGCGCGTTGCGTTGGCTCAGGTTCCAGCGACCACGTTGCGGCAGCGCGCCGCAGCGACCCTGCGGGTGGACGTACGCGCATTGCTGCCGCAGATCGGGGTGCCGACGCTGTGCCTGCAGGCGGGTCATGACCGGCTGCTGTGGCCACCGAGCGTAGCCGAGCTGCAGACCCTGCTGCCGGACGCGCGGCACGTGGCCCTGGACGGGCCGCATCTGCTGCTGCAGGCCTGTGCCGAACCGGCCGCCGCGGTGGTGGCCGGTTGGGTGAGGGCGCTGCCCGCTACCGGCTAATTGCCGGCGCGGGTGCGTGCGGCCTTCTTCGCCGCGGTCTTGCGTACCGCCTTTTTTGCTGCACGGGTCTTCGCGGCCTTCTTCGCTGCGGTGCTGCGTGAGGCGCTCTTCTGCGTTGCCTTCCCGGCGGCCGCCTTCTTTGCAGGGACCTTCGCAGGCGCCTTCTTCACCACCTTCTTTGCAGCAGTCTTCCTGGTGGCGGCCTTCTTCGCAGGCGTCTTCTTCGCAGCGGCCTTATTCGCCACCTTCTTCGCCGGCGCCTTGCTTGCGGAAGCCTTCTTCGCCGTTGTCTTTCTGGCCACCTTCTTCGTTGCCTTGCGCGCGCTGCCGCTGCGCTTGCCACCACCATCCTGCTTGTTCACGGTGGCCCAGGCGATGCGCTCGGCGGTGCCTTCACTGGCACCGCGTTCGCGCTCACTCTCTTCGATATGCTCGGCCTGGCGCTTCTGCTTGTCGGTATAGGCGGATTTGTCACCACGGGGCATGGGGATTCTCCTGTCGGATGGTCAGGCCAGCAGGCGCAGCTTCGGCTCGCGTGCCCACTGGCGGGTGGCGGCAGCGGCGAGGAAGGCCTTGCTGTCTTCGGCCTCCACGGTGCCGGCATCGTTGCCGACGCGCGCTGCCTTCAACAGGGCCTGTGCGCCTTCGTCACTGGCGATGGCTTTCAGGTGCGCCCAGGCATCGCTGACAAAGCCCACGGCTGCCGCTTCCTTGGCCAAGGCCTTGCCGGCGTCGGCACTCAGCACGACCGCCACTGCGTCGAACACCACCGACGGGGTACCGGCCAGCTGTCCATCGGCGGCCTGCGTTTTGCCGTCGCTGAGCGTGGCACCGCCAATTTTCGGTGCGACCAGCTTGACGCTGGCGCCGGCCTTTTCGGCGGACTTGCGCAGAGTGGCGATCACCCGTGCATCGGAGCCCTCGTCGAACAGGATGCCGATGCAGCGCCCCTGCAGCAGGGGCTTGTTGCGGCCGATCACGCGGACCTCGGGTGCGGCGGGCAGGTCCTGTGCAGGGGTTGCCGTCGGTGCCGGGGCGGGCAGGGTGCCCAGTGCCAGCCCGTCGGCCACGCGCTTGGCCAGTCCTTCGTCGATGTTGCGCAGATGGCTGACGGTGCGCACGCGCACCTTCTCGGTTTCCACCTTCGACAACTCGAACACCAGCGCCGAGGCCAGGTGCGCCTGTTCCGGTTTTTCCAGGCTGCGGAAGAACATCCGCGCCTGGCTGTAGTGGTCGGCAAAGCTCTCCGCGCGGGTGCGGCCCTTGCGCCCATCATCGGCGCTGGCGTGGCTGCGGAAACCGGCGGGCGTCTCGCGCGGGCTGTCTTCCTGCAGCGAACTGGGGTCGTAGGCCACGCGCCCCTTCGGCACCTGCATCTGCATGTGGCCATCGCGCTGATGGTTGGCGAATGGGCACTTCGGTGCGTTGATCGGAATCTGGTTGAAGTTCGGTCCGCCCAGGCGGATCAGCTGGGTATCCAGATAGGAGAACAGCCGCCCCTGCAGCAGCGGGTCATTGCTGAAGTCGATGCCCGGCGGCACGTTGGCCGGGCAGAAGGCGACCTGCTCGGTCTCGGCGAAGAAGTTGTCCGGCCAGCGGTCCAGCACCATGCGTCCGATCACCTGCAGCGGCACCAGCGACTCGGGGATGATCTTGGTCGGGTCCAGGTGGTCGAACGGGAAGCCATCGGCCTGTTCTTCGGTAAACAGCTGCACGGCCAGCTCCCACTCGGGGAAGTCGCCGCGCTGGATCGCCTCGAACAGGTCGCGGCGGTGGAAATCGTTGTCGGCGGCCTGCAGCTTCAGCGCCTCGTCCCAGACGGTGGACTGCAGCCCCAGCTTCGGCCGCCAGTGGAACTTGACGAAGGTGGAGTTCCCTTCCTCATCCAGCAGGCGGAAGCTGTGGATGCCGAAGCCTTCGATGGTGCGCAGCGAGCGCGGAATCGTTCGATCGCTCATCGCCCACATGATCATGTGCATCGATTCGGGCATCAGCGAGACGAAATCCCAGAACGTGTCGTGTGCGCTGGCTGCCTGCGGGAAGGCGCGGTCCGGTTCCATCTTCACCGCATGGATCAGGTCGGGGAACTTGATCGCGTCCTGGATGAAGAACACCGGAATGTTGTTGCCGACGAGGTCCCAGTTGCCTTCCCTGGTGTAGAACTTCACCGCGAAGCCGCGCACGTCGCGCGGGGTGTCGACCGAGCCGGCGCCGCCGGCAACCGTGGAGAAGCGGGTGAACACCGGCGTCTTCACCCCGACCTCGGTGAGGATCTTCGCCCGGGTCACCTTGCCCAGCGAGCGGGTCAGTTCGAAGAAGCCGTGGGCGGCCGAACCGCGCGCGTGGACGATGCGCTCGGGAATACGCTCGTGGTCGAAGTGGGTGATCTTCTCGCGCAGCAGGAAGTCTTCCAGCAGGGTGGGTCCACGCGGTCCCTGGCGCAGGGAGTTCTGGTTGTCTGCAACCGGAATGCCCTGGCTGCTGGTCAGTACCGGATGGGCGCCTCCTGCGAGCTGATGCAGTTCATCGCCCTGGCCGCGGCTGTCACGGTCGGCGGAGGTGGTGGCGGGAGCGCGCTTGCCGGTCGGCTTGCTGGCGGCCATGGAGGATCTCCTGGAGCGGGTAGGGGGCAGACTCCAGACAGTGGCGCCGCCGGCGTTAATGCACGGTCCCGTGGGAGTGAACGCGCAGACAAATCGGCGGCTCGGGTATGCTTGCCGCATGCGAGTCGAACCCGCCGACATCGAAGCCCTGTTCGACGCCATTCCGGACGTGCTGTTCTTCATGAAGGACCGCCAGGGCCGCTACACCTACGTCAACCAGACCATGCTGCGACGGCTGGGCCTGCGTGCGCGCAAGGACGTGATCGGACGCACCGCGGCCGAGATCTACCCAACCGGCCTGAGTGCGGACTATGTCGACCAGGACGCACGCGTGCTGTCCGGCGAGGTGATCGAGAACCTCATGGAGCTGCACCTGTTCGCCAACCGCGAACCGGGCTGGTGCCTGACCTGCAAACGCCCGCTGCTGGTGGACGGGCAGGTCGAGGGGCTGATCGGCATTTCCCGCGACCTCGGCCAGAAGGACAGCCTGGGGACCCAGTACGAGCAGCTTCGTCTGGCCTTGGCCCACCTCAATACGCACTACGCCGAGAACGTGCGGATGCAGACGCTGCTGGACATCACCGGGTTCTCGTTGTCCAAGCTGGAGCGCAGCTTCCGCAAGGTGTTCCAGATGACGCCGCAGCAGGTGCTGACCCGGCTGCGGATCCAGATGGCCATGCACCTGCTGCATGGCAACGAGAGCATCGCCTGCATCGGCCAGGCCTGCGGTTTCAGCGACCAGAGCGCGTTCACCCGCAAGTTCAAGGCTGAAACCGGTTTCTCCCCGCGCGCCTACCGCGCCCGTATCGGCGGCAATGTCGGCGAGCCGGTACCGGCCTGAGTTTCCTGCTGCGCTGTGCCTATCCCCGCGGCGGCTGGACACGGTAAGGTGTCGCCCTTGTAGCCGCCGCCAGCCCTGCCGATGCCCGCCACCCCCGATACGACCGCTTCGCCCTCCCGCCTCGGCCATTCGCTCAAGCCACGCCAGCTGATCATGATGGGGCTGGGCAGCGCCATCGGCGCCGGCCTGTTCCTCGGCTCCGGCGTGGGCGTGCAGGCGGCCGGCCCGGCGGTGCTGGTGTCCTACCTGGTGGCCGGTGCGCTGGTGATCATCGTGATGAACGCGCTGGGCGAAATGGCCGCGGCCAAGCCGACCAGCGGTGCGTTCTCGGTGTATGCGGCCGATGCCATGGGCGCCACCGCCGGTGCCACCGTGGGCTGGCTGTGGTGGGTGCAGCTGGTCATCGTGATCGCCGCCGAGGCGGTGGGGGCGGCCGGATTGCTGGCCACGGTCTGGCCGGTGGTGCCGGTACCGATGGCGGCATTGGCCTTCATGCTGTTCTTCACCGCGATCAACCTGCTCGGGGTGAAGAACTTCGGCGAGTTCGAATTCTGGTTCGCCATCCTCAAGGTAGCGGCGATCCTGGCCTTCATCGCCGTGGGCGTGGCGCTGCTGATGGGCTGGCTGCCGCAGGTGGCCTCGCCGGGCCTGAGCAACTTCACCGAGCATGGTGGCTTCGCACCGAAGGGCCTGGCCGGCATCGGCGCGGCGCTGCTGGTGGTGGTGTTCGCTTTCGGTGGCACCGAAATCGTGGCCGTCGCTGCGGCGGAGACCGAAGACCCCGAGCGCAGCATCGCCCGTGCCATCCGCACCGTGGCCTGGCGCATCCTGGTGTTCTACATCGGTTCGCTGAGCGTGATCATCGCTGTGGTGCCGTGGACCAGCGAAGCGCTGAAGTCGCCGTTTGCCGCGGTTCTCGATGTCGCCAATATTCCGGGCGCGGCCACCGCCATCACCCTGATCGCGGTGATCGCCCTGCTGTCAGCGCTCAATGCCAACCTCTACGGCGCCTCGCGCATGATGTATTCGCTGGCGCAACGCCGCGAAGCACCGGCCGTGCTGGGCTGGACCGATCCGCGCCAGGTGCCGGTGATCGCGGTGCTGGCCAGCGTCCTGTTCGGCTTTGCTGCCACCATCATGGAACTGCTGTTCCCGGACAAGGTGTTGCCGGTGCTGCTGAACATCGTCGGTTCCACCTGCCTGCTGGTGTGGACGTTGTCGCTGGTCTCGCAGCTGGTGCTGCGCCGTCGCGCCGACCGCCTGGGCACGCGCCTGCCGTTCCGCATGGCGGGCTTCCCGTGGCTGACCGTCTGTGCGCTGGCGATCCTGGCGCTGATCTTCGGCCTGCTGCTGAGTGAAGCGCATACGCGCCTGCAGTTCCTGTCGATGGTAGCGCTGACGGCGACCATCGCGGCCAGCAGCGCCATCGCCCGGCGCATGCGCGAGGCGTGATGGGGCCGCCGGGCATGGCCCGGCGCTACCGATACGCCGCGCCCACATTCCGCGTGCCATCCTGATCGGGTGGGCCATCACCGGCCCGACGAACGGGAGCACCGCATGCTGCGCAGCCGTCCCTTCCTGATGTTCACCGGCCAGGCCGAAGCGGCGCTGGCCCTGTACGCCGAAGCCTTCGCCGAATTCCGCCTGCTGGCCCTGCAGCGCCACCCGGACGGGGCGGGCGCGGGCGTGCCCGGGCAGGTCCGCCAGGCCATTTTCCTGCTCGGCGGCACCCACTACCTGTGCTTTGACAGCCTGGATGTGCACGACTTCACCTTCACGCCCTCGATGTCGCTGTTCGTCGAGTGTTCCGGCGCCGAATCATTCGAGCGTGCCGCGCGCGTGCTGGGTGACGGCGGGCACTGGCTGATGCCGGTGGGCGAGCAGGATTTCAGCAGCCGCTACGGCTGGGTGCAGGACCGCTTCGGCGTGTCGTGGCAGTTGAGCCTGGGGCAGATGCCCGACCCGTGACGCGTTCTGCCGCTGCGCTCGCCGGGCATGGCTCGTCGCTACCGGAAAACAAGAACGGCCCGCTTGCGCGGGCCGTTCTCATTTCCGATGCCGCGATGGCTTACGCCTCGACTTCATCATCCTTGTAGGCATCGACCGGGATGCAGGCACACATCACGTTCTTGTCGCCGTACACGTTGTCGACGCGGGCTACCGGCGGCCAGTACTTCTGCAGCTTCAGGCTCGGCAGCGGGAAGGCGGCCAGCTCGCGCGGGTAGGCGTGGGTCCACTCGCTGGCGGTCACGGCCGTGGCCGTGTGCGGGGCGTTCTTCAGCGGGTTGTCCTCGCGGTCCAGGCGGCCGTCTTCGATCGCGGTGATCTCTTCGCGGATCTGGATCATCGCGTCGATGAAGCGGTCCAGCTCGTGCAGCGATTCGCTTTCGGTCGGTTCGACCATCAGCGTGCCGGCCACCGGGAAGCTCAGGGTCGGGGCATGGAAGCCGAAGTCGATCAGGCGCTTGGCCACGTCTTCGGCACCGATGCCGCTTGTCTTCTCCAGCGGACGCACGTCCAGGATGCACTCGTGCGCGACCAGGCCGTTGCGACCGGTGTACAGGGTCTTGAAGTGCGGGGCCAGGCGCTTGGCGATGTAGTTGGCGTTGAGCTGGGCAACCTGGGTGGCCTTGCGCAGGCCTTCGGTGCCCATCATCGCGATGTACATCCAGCTGATCGGCAGGATCGAGGCGCTGCCGAAGCTGGCGGCGCTGACCATGCCGACCGGACCGTTGTCACCCAGCTTGCCCGGCAGGAACGGGGCAAGGTGCGACTTGACCGCACACGGGCCAACGCCCGGGCCGCCGCCGCCGTGCGGGATGCAGAAGGTCTTGTGCAGGTTCAGGTGCGAAACGTCCGAACCCCACTTGCCCGGCTTGGCCACGCCGACCAGGGCGTTCATGTTGGCACCGTCGGTGTACACCTGGCCGCCATGCTTGTGGATGATCTCGCAGATCTCCACCACCTCTTCCTCGAACACGCCGTGCGTGGACGGGTAGGTCATCATGATCGCGGCCAGGCGGTCGCTGTACTTCTCGGCATTGAGGCGGATGTCTTCAACGTCGACGTTGCCGTTGGCATCGGTCTTGGTGACCACGACCTTCATGCCGCACATCTGCGCCGAGGCCGGGTTGGTGCCATGCGCCGAATCCGGGATCAGGCAGATGTCACGGTGATCTTCGCCACGCGAGCGGTGGTAGGCGCGGATCGCCAGCAGGCCGGCGTACTCGCCCTGCGCACCGGAGTTCGGCTGCAGGCTGACGGCGTCGTAGCCGGTGCACTCGACCAGCATTGCTTCCAGCGAATCGATCAGTTCCTTGTAGCCAAGCGCCTGCTCGGCCGGCACCAGCGGGTGGATCTGCGAGAACTCCGGCCAGGTCACCGGAATCATTTCGGCGGTGGCGTTGAGCTTCATGGTGCACGAGCCCAGCGGGATCATCGTGCGGTCCATCGCCAGGTCCTTGTCGGCCAGCGAACGCAGGTAGCGCAGCAGTTCGTGCTCGCTGTGGTGGGTGTTGAACACCGGGTGGGTCAGGAACGCGGACTGGCGCAGCAGGCCGGCCGGCAGCGCATCGGCGGTGCTGGCATCGAGCGCGTCCACATCAACGGTGGCACCGAACAGCGCGCCTACGGCGACGATGTCGGCGCGGGTGGCGGTCTCGTCCAGGCTGATGCCGACCGAACTGCTGTCGATCGCACGCAGGTTGTAGCCGGCGGCACGGGCCTTGGCATGGATCGCGTCGGCGTCGACACCGGTGACGTGCAGCGTGTCGAAGAAGTCGGCACCGACCTGCACACCGGCAGTGCGCAGCGCGCTGGCCAGGATGGCGGCCAGGCGATGGGTGCGGCGGGCGATGCGGGTCAGGCCTTCCGGGCCGTGGTAGACGGCATACATCGAGGCCATCACCGCCAGCAGCACCTGTGCGGTGCAGATGTTGGAGGTGGCCTTCTCGCGGCGGATGTGCTGTTCGCGGGTCTGCAGGGTCAGGCGGTAGGCCGGGTTGCCCTGTGCGTCGATCGAGACGCCGATCAGGCGGCCCGGCATGGAACGCTTGTAGGCGTCACGGCAGGCCATGAACGCAGCATGCGGGCCACCGAAGCCGAACGGCACGCCGAAACGCTGGCTGTTGCCGACCACGATGTCCGCACCCCATTCGCCCGGGGCGGCCAGCAGGGTCAGTGCCAGCAGGTCGGTGGCCACGGCCACCAGGCCGCCGCGCGCGTGCACGGCATCGACCAGCGCCTTGTAGTCGCCCACCTGGCCGAAGGTGTCCGGGTACTGCAGCAGCAGGCCGAAGGCTTCCGCTTCCAGCGCTTCGGCCGGGGTGCCCACGCGCAGCACGATGCCCATGGGCTCGGCGCGGGTGCGCAGCAGTTCCAGCGTCTGCGGGTGCACGGCGTCGTGCACGAAGAAGGTGTCCGACTTCGACTTGGCCGAGCGCTTGGCCAGGGTCATCGCTTCAGCGGCGGCCGTGGCTTCGTCCAGCAGCGAGGCGTTGGCGATTTCCATGCCGGTCAGGTCGGCGCACAGGGTCTGGAAGTTGATCAGCGCTTCCATGCGGCCCTGCGAGATTTCCGCCTGGTACGGGGTGTAGGCGGTGTACCAGGCCGGGTTTTCCAGGATGTTGCGCAGGATCACGTTCGGCGTGTGGGTACCGTAGTAGCCCTGGCCGATGAAGCTGCGCAGCACGGTGTTCTTGTCGGCGATCGCGCGGATCTTCGCCAGCGCCTGCACTTCGGTGATCGACTCCGGCAGCGCCAGCGGTGCCGGCGACTTGATCTTGGCCGGCACGATGGCATCGGTCATCGCATCCAGCGAGGCGTGGCCGATGACGCCGAGCATCTGCGCGATCTCGGCATCGTTGGGGCCGATGTGGCGCTCGACGAACGCCGAATGGTGCTCGAGCTCACGCAGGGAAGGGGTGTTCTGGGACATGGCGAAGGATCCGTCAGGAAAGGGCACACGCACGGGCACAAGCCGCCGGTCGGCGGTCTGCGGGCGCCCCTCTGTCCTTTTGCCTGAGAGTTTAAAAGCGCGGAAAACCGCAGCTTCGTGCCCCTTCGGCGCCGGATCGAACCGGTCTCTCCAGAGTTCTGTTACGGGTGGTATCGGGCCTGAGCGATTACGGGCGTTGCGCCTTCGGCAGCGGTGACCTGCTTCTCCCACCGTGTTGCCCGCCGATTATAGCTCGTTGCCGGCGCCTGACGGTGGCCCGGGCTGGCCTCACGGGGCTGAATGGCCGATGGCCCGGGCGTGCGTTCTGTGCATCCGTGCATGGCATCGCGCGCATTCCCCACCTATGATGGTGGGATTCTCGTATTCATCTGGCGCCGTCCCTGCTGCAGGGGATCGGCGCCCGCCGTGCGTGTCATGCATGGCCCTGCCGGACGCTTGCCCGATGACCGCCGCCGTTGCTCCTTCCACCCGCCGCATGGCCCTGTTGCTCGCTGGCCTGGCCATGTTCGGTCCGTTCTCGATCGACACCATCTTTCCCGCGTTTCCGCAGCTGGCCCAGCGTCTGGCGGTGGACGAGGTGGCGGTGCAGCAGACCATCAGCGTCTACCTGCTGTTCTACGGCCTGATGAGCCTGGCCCATGGCCCGCTGTCCGATGCGTGGGGACGCAAGCGGGTGATCCTCGGCGGCCTGGTGATCTTCGTCGGCGCCTCGGTGGGCTGTGCGTTGTCTACCGACCTGACCACGCTGCTGGCGTTCCGCGCACTGCAGGGCCTGTCCGCCGGCGTGGGCATGATCGTCGGCCGCGCGGTGATCCGCGATCTGTACCACGGCCACGACGCGCAGCGGCTGATGAGCCAGGTGTCGATGCTGTTCGGTATCGCCCCGGCCATCGCGCCGATCATCGGTGGCTGGATCCTGCTCAGCGGTGCCGGCTGGCCGCTGATCTTCTGGTTCCTGGTGGTATTTGCGCTGGTGCTGCTGGCGGCCACCGCGCGCTTCCTGCCGGAAACCCATCCGGTGGAGGCGCGGATCGCCCTGTCGCCACGCACGTTGCTGCGCGATTACGTGCGCATCGGCTTCAATCCGCGGTTCCTGCGCCTGGCCCTGGCCGGCAGCATCGGGTTCGGCGGCATCTTCCTGTACATCTCCTCGGCGCCGGCCATCGTGATGCAGCACCTGCATCTGGGTGAAGGTGGCTTTGCGTGGTTGTTCATTCCCACCATCGGCGGCATGACCACCGGTTCGTTCCTGTCCGGGCGCATGGCCGGGCACAGCACACCGACCCGGCAGGTCGCGCTCGGTTTCACCCTGTGTGCGGTCTCTGCCGTGTTGAACATCGGCTACGTCACCCTGGCGCCGCAGTTCGCGCTGCCGTGGGCGGTGATGCCGATCTTCCTTGGTGGCATGGGCATGGCGCTGATCTTCCCGATCCTGGCGCTGGCGGTGCTGGACATGTATCCGCTGCAGCGCGGCCTGGCGTCGTCGCTGCAGGCGTTCGTGCAGCTGATGATCAGCACCGTGGTGGCCGGCGTGGTATCGCCGCTGCTGCACAACAACCCGCTGCACCTGGCACTGGGACAGGCGGGCTTCTTCGCGGCCGGCTTCGTGTTCTGGTACTGGGAGCACCAGCGCGAGCGCGCATCAGAGGCAGCCAGCACGGCGCATTGAGCGTCGTGCAGGGGTAGGGCGCGTCATCACGCGCGGATCCGTTGCGGCGCTGCGGGCAGGGATTAGGCTGGGGTTTCCAGCGAGCCGGTTCGTGGGTGCACGACAGCCAGCCATTCCGATGTCGTCGCATGAGGTACCCGCATGGCTGCGCAGCAGACCTACCGCCTGTTCGAGGTGGCGCTGAAGGAGCGCCGCGTTCTTTCTCCTTCTTTGGACCGCATGGTGTTCACCGGCGCCGACGTGGCGCACATGAAGACCGAAGGCCCGGACCAGCGAATCAAGGTGTTTTTCCCCTTGCCCGGCCAGGACGCGCCGGACGTTCCCAGCGGCGAAGACTGGTATGCCCGTTACCGGGCACTGCCTGATGACGCGCGGCCGCCGATGCGCACCTTTACCCTCCGCCAGCTGCGTGCCGGCGAGTGCGAGGTCGACGTCGACTTCGTGCTGCATGGCCAGACCGGACCGGCCTCGCGCTGGGCCACGCATGCACGGCCGGGCGACCGCGTGGTGCTGCTGGCCCCCGATGCCGACTGTGCGGACAGCAGCGAGGGCTGGGAATGGAAGCCGCCAGCCGGGGTAGGCCAGGTGCTGCTGGTGGCCGATGAGACCGCATTGCCGGCGGTGGCCGGCATCCTCGATGAACTGGCCGGGCTGGCCGATCCGCCGCGCACGCTGGCCCTGCTGGAGATCGCCCAGGCCGGTGATGCGGTGCCGTTGAAGGCACCGGCCACGGCCGAACTGGTGTGGTTGCCACGCGGGCAGCAGGCCCATGGGCAGCGGTTGCTGCAGGCAGTACAGGCGCGGCTGGCGGCGGCCGCGACCGTCGCCGAGGCTGCCGAGCTGGACGACATCGACGTTGATGCGCAGATCCTGTGGGAGCAGGCTGACGCCAGCGCGGACGGCGCGCTGTATGCCTGGGTAGCGGGCGAGGCCGGCGCGGTGATGGCGATCCGCCGGCATCTGCTGAAGGACTGCGGCCTGGATCGCCGCGCGATCACCTTCATGGGGTACTGGCGGCAGGGGCGGGTACTGGACTGAGCCGCTACCGCACGGGCGTGAACCGGCATGCAGGGGGTGTGGGTTATCCTTGCGCCCCCGCAATGCAAGCCCCACTGATGTCGACCTCTTCCAAATCCCGCCGCGACCAGCGCCGTCGCCAGGAACAGCAGGCTGCCAACAAGGCCGCCGCCACCGCCTCGCCCGTCGAGCCGCACGCCGAGCTGCGCGACACGCAGCGCACGCTGCTGGCCGGCATCGTCCGTCGCGATGGCGAATGGGTGCTGGGCATGGATGGCCGCATCGCCGGCCAAAGCGAGAGTGCGGCCCAGGTACTGGCGCTGATCATGCAGGCCGGTGAACTGCACGAACGGCAGGGCACGCCGGTGCGCCTGATCTATTCGGATGCACTGCGCGATGCGGCGCAGGCCGAAGCCAACGAGAAGGGGCAGACCTTCGAGGAATTCAAGGCCGCGCTGGCCGCGCAGCTGGCGGCGAAGAAGAGCAACTGATCGTCATCGCGGTAGCGCCGGGCCATGCCCGGCGGCTTTTCATTACGCCGCTGCGCTCGCCGGGCATGGCCCGGCGCTACCGAAACGGAAAAGGGCGGATCCTCGCGGATCCGCCCTTTTTTCATTTCGCCGCCGGTGCCGCGTTGGCCTGCCAGCCGCACATCTGGCCTTCGTTCTGCTGCTTCAACCAGGCATTGACCGGGCTGAAGTACTCGATCATCGGGCCGGCATCGAGCTTGTCCGAGCCGGTCAGTTCCTTCAGCGTGGCCTGCCACGGCTGGCTGGCACCCTTGCTCAGCATCGCCCAGTACTTCTGGCCGGCTTCCTTGTTGCCGTAGAAGGTGCACTCGTGCAGCGGGCCCTTGAAGCCGGCGGCATCGCACAGGCCTTTGTAGAACTGGAACTGCAGGATGCGCGCCAGGAAGTAGCGGGTATACGGGGTGTTGCCCGGCACGTGGTACTTGGCACCCGGGTCGAAGAATTCCTCGCCACGGGCGCTGGCCGGGGCCACGCCCTGGTACTTGGCCTTCAGGTCCCACCATGCCTTGTTGTAGTTGTCCGGGGTGATCGAACCATCGAACACGCCCCAGCGCCAGCGGTCGATCATCAGGCCGAACGGCAGGAACGACACACCCGACAGCGCCATGCGCATCTGGTTGTTGATGACCGCTTCGCGGCTCTCGGTCGGCGCGTCGACCAGCCCGATCGAGCTGAGGTACTTCGGCGTCATCGCCAGCACGATGGTGTCGCCGATCGCTTCATGGAAGCCATCGTTGGCACCGCCCTGGAACAGCGGCGGCAGCGGGTTGTAGGCCAGGTCGTAATAGATGTGGCCCAGCTCGTGGTAGATGGTGGTGAAGTTCTCTTCGTTGGGCTTGATGCACATCTTGGTGCGCACATCGCCTTCCATGTTCATGTCCCACGCACTGGCGTGGCAGACCACGTCGCGGTCATCGGGCTTGATGAACTGGGTCTTGTCCCAGTACGACTGCGGCAACGACGGCATGCCCAGCGATACGTAGAAATCCTGTGCACGCTCGGTCATCTGCTTGGCGGTGCGCAGTTCGGCTTCGCGTTGCGCCTTGTACTGCGCGGCTACGTTCGCATCCTTGCCGGCCTTGGCCAGCGCCGCGCTCAGGTTGGTCTGGTACTGCTTTTCCAGCGCTGCAGTGATGTCCAGGCTGCCGGCGCCCGGGTACGGTTCCAGCTGGTCCCACAGGTTGGACCAGTCCTGCTGCCACATGTTGCCCATCAGGTGCGCGGCGATCAGGCCGTTGCCCACCTCGGCCTTGTCCTTGCCATAGGTCTTGTCCAGCTTGCCGCGCGCGTAGCAGTGCAGCTGCTCGTACATCGGCTTGACCTGTTCCCACAGGCGATCGGTTTCCGGGCCGATCTGCTCCGGCGGCATGTCATAGCCACTGCGCCACATCTGCCCGGCATCGGTGAAGCCCATGCCCTTGGCACCTTCATTCACCAGGCCGACGAACTTCTGGTAATCACCGCGCATGCTCTTGGTGGTGCTGTGCCAGCCCTGCCAGGCATCGAGCTGCTGGTCATAGTCGCGGCTGCGCGCCAGCACCTGCTCCAGTTCGCCCAGCTGGCGGCAGGAGTTGGGATCGTTGGCGTCGGTGCAGTACTTGCCTGCGCCGTAGCTGCCTTCCATGCGGGTGGCGATCTGGGTCAGTTCGGCCAGCTTGGCCGGGTCGCGCGGCGCCGGCATCGACGACATCAGCTTCAGCAGGTGGATCGCGCGCTTGCTGTCTTCGCTCATCGGCTTGCCGTCGAACTTGCCGGCCTGCTCGATCCAGCTGTTGAGCTGGGTCAGCGAACGCTCGTTGGCCTTGGCCGCGATGCGCTCTGAATCGCTGTTGATGTAGGTGGAGGACAGCCACTGCGCCGAGGTCATCTCCGGGTAGGCCGCCTTGAATTCGGCATTGATGCGGGCCACGAACTGGTCAGCGGTTTCGCCGGCCGGTGCACTGCTGCTGGCGGTCTCGGTGCCTGGGGCGGCTTCCTTCTTGCAGGCGGCCAGGGCCAGCGTGGCGGCGGCGATTGCCGAGGCCAGCAGGAGATGACGGTGTTTCACGGGCGATCCTTGGGTGGTGAACGACCGCCGAAGGCTAGTGGGCAGGCGTTGCCACCGCAAGTGGCGGAAGTCGGCCGGGCGGCGCCCAGGGACCGCGACATCGCATGCGCGCTGTCGCTCCCACGCTTCGCTGCGCGAAACGCGGGCCCCACTTACCAGCTCCCAGACCCCCGCCGCTTCGCGGCCGCCCCCTGACTCAGGGGGCTCTGCCCCAGACGCAATTCGGTGATGGCAGTAGATCCACGCCATGCGTGGATGAGATCTGTCAGAAATCGAGACTCAAATTCGGATCCGACCCCGTGCCGACCAACGGTCGGCACCCACCAACAGCAGCGGAAATCTGTCGAAGGCGGGGTGGGTCCGGTGGCGGGAGTGTCCGCGGCATGGATGCCGCGGCCAAGCCCCCATGGACGGGTTTACGGCGTCTCCCGCCACCGGACCCACCCCGCCATCCCTCAGGAAACCCGCTTCTGCGTTTGCTTCGGCTGTTGCTGTTGCTTGCAGCAGGTGCAGGGCTGCAAGCCCTGCCGAACAACCCTAACTCTCGCAGCCGGCGAACAGGTCGCGATCCCGCTCGTACAGCGAGGTCTTCACCTGCATCAGCCCCAGCACCGACGGGAACAGGTTGTCGTGGTCGGTGTAGCTGGCCGAGCGCTTGCGCACGCACTGCAGGTCCAGTCCACGGCTGCTGGCGAAGCCCGGCGAGAACCACATCGTCATCGGCACCCGGGTCTGCTCGGCCGGTGCGATCGCGTACGGCACACCGTGCAGGTACAGGCCCTTTTCGCCCAGCGATTCACCGTGGTCGGACAGGTAGATCATCGCCGTGTCGTAGTCCTGCAGGCCCTGCAGCGTGCCGATGGTCTTGCTCAGGAAGTGATCGGTGTACAGCACGGCGTTGTCGTAACTGTTGGTGATCTCTTCGCGCGAGCAGCGACCAATGTCCTGGGTGTCACAGGTCGGGGTGAAGCGACGGAAGGCGGCCGGGTAGCGTTCGAAATAGGCCGGGCCATGGTTGCCCAGCTGGTGCAGCACCACCACCCGATCACCCGGGCGCGCACGCACCTGCGTCGCCAGGTCCTGCAGCAGGATCTCGTCCATGCAACGGCCATCGGCACACAGCCCCGGCGTGGTCGCGTCCGACAGCGACTGGAAATCCAGGCCCTCGCATACGCCCTTGCAGCCGGACTGGTTGTCGCGCCACAGCGGTGCGATGCCCGCGCGGTTCAGTACATGCAGCAGCGATTGGTGCGCACGGATCTTCTTTTCGTCGTACTCGTGGCGTCCCCACGGCGAGAACAGGCAGGGCAGCGAAACCTCGGTGCTGGTACCGCAGGAGTGCATGTCCGGGAAATTGACCACCGCCGCCTGCGCCAGCTCCGGCGTGGTATTGCGGCCACCATTCAGGCCCCAGTTCTGCGCGCGCACCGTTTCGCCCATCACGATCACCAGCAGGCGTGGCTTGCTGGTCGCTGCGCGCGGGGTCGCCTTGGCATCGGTACCGATCGGCAGCTTCGGCGCGCGTTGCACCGGGTTGTCGCCGCGCAGGGCACGCGGCAGCCCCAGCAGCACATTGGCCGGCGTGGCCAGGTAGCGCACTTCGCGCTGGTTGCGCATCAGCGCCGACACATCCTGGAAGGACACCAGCGCGCCACCGAGTGCGGTGACCGCAGCGACCAGCAGGAAGCCGATGCGCCACAGCAGGCTGCGGCCCCAGCTGCGGCGGCGCAGGTCAACGCGCCACAGCACCACCATCGGCAACACAGCCAGCAGCAGGACCGGCCACAGCAGCGACACCGTCATCAGTTCGCGGCTTTCCTTGGGGTCGGTAGCCAGCACGTTGCGCAGCATGTCCGCATCCAGATAGATGTGGTAACGGCTCATGTAGTGCGCGGCAAACGCGGTGACCAGCAGCAGCAGGCTGATCACCACCTTGGCATTCCAGCGCCACACCAGGATGCCCAGCAGCACACCGTGTGCACCCAGCAGCAGCAACAACAGCGAAAGCGCATAGCGCAGGCTGCCCGGATGGCTGGCCATGGCGCTGTGCCAGAACAGGCCATTGCCGGCCACAGCGAAGAACAGGCTGGTCAGCACGATCAGCGCTTCGGTGGACAGCTGTGGCCGCCATGCGCGGATGCTGGCCAGTGTCGGCAGCCGCAAGGAACGTTGGACCGATGCGTTCATGCAATCGCCTCCTGGCGGGTCGAGCGATCCAACTGGCGGCGGACCATCAGGTACAGGCCCAGCGACAGCAGCCAACAGACCAAGGCGGTGGCAACGTCATGCGAAAGGAAGTGGGCGCCGCGCAGCTGTTGGCCGATGCCGAACACCAGGCCGCTGCCGAGGCCGATCCACAGCCCGGCCCAACGCCAGGCGGGGCGCCACAGCAGCGCGAAGAAGTACAGGCACATCCATGCGTATCCCGCGCTTGCGTGGCCGGCGGGGAAGCAGGCGCGGGCGGCCATGCCGGTCGGGCGGCTGCTGAGAAGACCGACGAACGGGTCGTGTCCGCCATAGCGCAGCAGATCCCACGGGCAGTCCATCGGCACCAGCGACTTCAGCAGCGAGATCAGCCCGGTGCCGAGTGCCACGGCCACCACCACATACAGCAGCGCCCAACGCAGCGTGCGATCGCGGCCGCGGCGCCAGTGGTGGAAGCACAGCAGCATCGCCACCAGTGCCGCAGCGGTGCTCAGCCACTTGCCGGCCTTGTGCACCACCGAACGCGTCAGCCATGCATCCTGCAGCGCCCAGCGGCCGCCTTCCAGCCGGAACAGATGGTCGGCCAGCCACTGGTCGCCACCCAGGCCCATCAGCACGGTGAACACCGCAACGCCGATGACAGAAGGCAGCCAAAGATGGGTAACGGCAAAACGCGACGCCAGCAGCGAGGGCGCAAAGGAGACTGCCGGGACAAGAGGGCGAGCGGGCATGCAGGGAAGGGGCCGTTACGGGAATCCGCGGCCATGCTCGTCACTGGCATGTCGGAGAAGGGTCGTACACGCGTTTGCGCCGGGTTAATCGGTGCCCGGCGCGAATCATCGTTCAGTCTTCGTCGTCGTTGGCGCCTGCACGCTCGGCATGGCAGGCCGCATCCCAAGCGGTGCCCGGAAGCAACTGCCAACGATTGCGATTGGCAACACCGATCTCGATGACCTGGGCCGGATCGACACAGGGGCTCATGGCCTTGTCCAGTACCAGCAGCCAGCGCTTGTCCGGCGCCTCGGCCAACCATGGACCGGCGTCGTGCCACTGCTCTGCCCACGGCCGCTTGAAGCCGAACTCGCGCACCGACCGGTCGGCCTGCAGCAGGTTCTGTTCGCGCCAGGCCACCAGCGCCAGCTCCGCATCGGGGCCGATCCGTGTGCCCACCCGGCGCATCACCGCCGACGCCGAGGCGTAGGGGTCCAGCGCCGGTATCAGCACCAGTCCGTACAGCATCCACAGCAGGCCGTGGGTGAGCAGTACCAGCGTGGCCGCGCGTCGTATCCGCAGCCACACCGCCAGCGTCGCCACGGCGATGGCGAAGGTCAGCAGGCCATCGCCGAACACGGGCAGCAGGGTGTCGGGCATCGCCCGCCGGGCCAGCTGCGCCTGCGCCCAGGGGCTGTCGGTCAGCATCATCACGCCAAGCGCGCCGGTGGCCAGCATCAGCAGCAGGCTGTAGCCGAACAGGTAGCGGCGCACGCACAGGCGACGCAGCAGGCCGGGCAACAGCGGCGCCACCGCCAGTGCCATCGCCGGCAGCATCGGCAGCACGTACACCTCGCGCTTGCCGGGGCTGGCAGTGAAGAACAGCAGGACCAGCGCGGCCCAGCCCAGCAGCAGCCACTGGCGCTGGTCGCCGCGACGCAGCCGGCGCCACCACGGCTTGACCATCAGCGGCAGCAGCAGGGCACCCGGCAGCCACAGCGTGGCGATCACCTGCAGGTAGTACCAGACCGGCTGGCGATGGTGCCAGGCGTTGGCATAGCGGGTGCCGGTCTGCTTGAACAACAGCTCGTGTGCGTACGACTGCAGCGATGCACTGGGTTCATGCAGCAGCGCCCAGCCCAGCGGTGCCAGCCACACCGCGGTACCCAGCAGGAAGGCCGGAATCAGCCACAGCAGGCTGGCGGGGTGGGGGCCGTCCACCGGCTGGCCGCGACGGCGCTGGTACAAACGCCAGCCCAGCCAGGGCAGCACCATCAGCAAGGGCAGGAAGCCCACCCCCTTGGTCACCGTGCCGACGCCGGCAGCAAAGCCGGCCAGCCACAGGGCCGGCAGGTTACGGCGCTCGCAGAGGTGGCGCAGCAGGCCCCACAGGGCCAGCGTGGTCATGCCCACCAGCACCATGTCGATCTGCGCGCGCTTGGCCATCAGGCCGAACTGCAGGGTGCAGAACAGTGCGCCAAGCGCGTACAACGAATGCCGTGGCGACCATAGACGGCGTGCCAGGTCGGACACCAGCCACAGGCTGAGCAGCGCGGCCAGCAGCGACGGCAGCAGGAACGACCACTGCCAGCTGCCGACCACCTGGTGGGCGGCGGCCTGCAGCCACATGAACACCGGCGGCTTCTCGGCGTACAGCTCGCTGCCCCGGTGTGGCAGCAGCCACTCGCCGCTCTCCACCATGGCACGTGCGGCCAGGACGAAGCGTGGTTCGTCCGGTGGCTGCGGCTGGCGCATGCCAAGCCCGGCCGCCAGCGCCATCACGATCAACAACCACAGCAGCGGCAGGTGCCAACGGCGGGGCAGGGCAACGGGCACGGCAGGCTCCGGGAGCAAAACGGCCATTCTGATGAGGGGCACGTGGGAAAGCCGTCGGAGCGGCCGGCATGGCGACCGCATTCCGACATCCGCAGCGCTACCATGGCATGAACTTCCGTGGATGTTTCGTGCATGCGCCTGTTGGTGATCGAGGACAACCGCCAGTTGGTGGCCAACCTGTTCGACTATTTCGAGTCGCGCGGGCATGTGCTCGACGTGGCCCCGGATGGCATCACCGGCCTGCACCTTGCCGGCAGCCACCCGTATGACGCGGTGATCCTGGACTGGATGCTGCCGCGCATGGAAGGCCCGGAGGTGCTGCGGCGGCTGCGCTCCGAGCATGCCTCGGAAGTGCCGGTGATCATGCTGACCGCACGCGACGAACTGCCGGACAAGATCGCCGGCTTCCGTGCCGGCGCAGATGATTACCTGACCAAGCCATTCGCATTGCCGGAACTGGAAGTGCGCCTGGAGGCGCTGCTGCTGCGCGCTCAGGGTCGCAATCCGCGCAAGCGCCTGCAGGTGGGCGACCTGGTGCTGGACCTGGCCAGCCTGGAGGCGCAGCGCGCCGGCCAGGTGCTGCACCTGTACCCGGCCTGCCGCAAGCTGCTGGAAGTGCTGATGCGCGCCAGCCCGGGCGCGGTCACCCGGCAGCAGCTGGAATTCGCCCTGTGGGGTGACGAACCACCGGACGGCGACCTGCTGCGCTCGCATGTGTACGAACTGCGCCGCAGCGTGGACGGCCCCTTTGCCGACAAGCTGATCCACACCCTGCCACGGGTGGGCTACCGGCTGGCGTCCACCGCAGGCGCGGACGCACGGAACGATGACGATGGCGCGTAAGCCCGGGCCGCTGTACCGGCGGGTGGTGTGGTGGCTGCTGGGCTACCTGGCGCTGATTTCGCTGGCGGTGTTCAGTGTGGGCAACTACGTGCACGAACACGCCGAGCACGCGGCGTGGCGCGCGCTGCTCAATTCCGAACTGGACAGCATCGTCGAGCACACCGAGCACGAGCCGCACTATCGCTGGCAGGACTCGGACACGCTGAGCCTGTTCCGCTTCAATGAAGCCAACATGCCCGCCAGCCTGCGCACCCTGCATCCGGGGTTGCATGACGGGGTGATGATCGGCGAGCGCGAGACGGCGGTGATGGTGCGCGATACCGGCTCGATGGGGCGGGTTGCGTTGGCCCTGGACATCTCCGATTTCCACGATCTGGAACAATTCGCAACGCGCTGGGTGATGCTGGCCGGCATCATCATGATCTTCGTCACCGTGTTGATGGCCTCCTTCGGCATGGAGCGCATGGTGCGCCCCTTGAGCCTGCTGGCCCAGCACATCGGTGCACTGCGGCCCGGCGTGCAGGGCCAGCGCATTGACGTCGATCCGCGCGGCAGTTCCGAGCTGCACACCATCGCCGATGCGCTGAACGATTACCTTGATCGCAACGAGCAGTTCGTCGAGCGCGAGCGGGTGTTCATCAGTACCGCAAGCCATGAACTGCGCACGCCGATCGCCGTGATGACCGGTGCGGCCGAACTGGCGCTGGAGCAGCCCGGCCTGCCTGAGCGCGCACGACAGCAGATGCAGCGCGTGCTGCGTACCGCGCAGGGCGTTGAGCAGCTGATCGAGCTGTTGCTGGTGCTGGCGCGTGATCCCGCTCGCCTGGCTGCCCGTGCCGAGCGCATCGCGCTGGACCAGCTGCTGCCGGAGATCGTCGACGACCATCGCCACCTGCTGGGCGACAAGGACCTGAGCATCGGCATCCAGGCCGCGCCGGTCGACATCGTCGCGCCGCTGGCGGTGGTGCAGGCAGCGATCGGCAACCTGCTGCGCAATGCCATCGAGAACAGCGGCCGCGGTCATATCGAGCTGCGCCTGACCTCGGCAGCGGTGTTGACCCTGCAGGACCCCGGCCATGGCATGAGCCCGGAGGAGATCGCAGCGATCCACGCGCGGATGGCCCGCGGTGAGCGCGGCGACCGCGGCGGCATCGGCCTGGAACTGATCGCGCGGCTGTGCGAGCACCTGGGCTGGACCCTGCAGCTGCAGCCCTGCCAACCGCGCGGCACCCTGGCCTCGCTCGACTTTGGTACATCGCGGCCAGGCTGACCTGTCCGTCGACCAGGGTCGACGCCTACCAGGCAATGGCCGCGTGCGTTCCGGTAGGTGCCAACCTTGCTTGGCACGCTGGCCGCGTCACCGCCCCGTTGGCCGCGCCACGTGCTGGTCGATCAGGATCACGTTGCCATCGGGATCGGTCAGCTGCAGATAGGCCGGACCTTCGCCATCGGGATCGGCACGCGCTGTGAGCGCGATGCCCTTGGCGTCCAGCTCGGCCTGTACCTCACGCACGTCCTGGAAGGACGCCAGTTCCTGCTTGTGCTGGTCCCAGCCGGGATTGAAGGTGAGCAGGTTGCCCTCGAACATGCCCTGGAACAGGCCGACCACGATGCCGTTGTTGCGCAGTACCAACCAGTTCTGCGCCGCATCACCACCGGTCACCGAGAACCCCAGCGCTTCGTAGAACGCACGTGAGGTGGCCAGGTCCTTCACCGCCAGGCTGACTGAAAAAGCGCCGAGTTGCATGGGGCAGGCTCCAGTAGGGAATGCAGCGATTCTCGGCAGGCCCACGCGCTGCCGCAAGCAGCGCAGCATGACCCTGCGTGAAGACTATGTTAATTTCGACCCGCGCCGCTTATGCGGCGCTTTTCTTTTCCGCTCTTTCGATCGACAGAGGATCCCATGCCGACCGAACCCGCTACTGCCCTGATCAGCAACGACATCGTTGGCCTTGGTCTGATCGCCGCCACCCTTGCCCTGATCTTCTGGGCCGCCAGTGGCCCGACGCCCCTGCTGAAGAAGATCTTCGCCTGGGTGCCTGCACTGCTGCTGTGCTATTTCATCCCCGCCATCTACAACACCGCCGGTGTCATCGATGGCCACAACACCTCGCTGTACAACCCGGTCGCCCGCGATGTGCTGTTGCCGGCGGCGCTGGTCCTGCTGACCCTGTCGATCGACCTGAAGGGCATCGCCAAGCTGGGGCCGAAGCTGCTGCTGGTGTTCTGCGCCGGCACCGCCGGCATCATGCTCGGCGCCATCGTCTCCTTCCAGGTGATGAAGCTGATCCATCCGGAAACCGTGGCTGGCGACACCTGGGCCGGGATGGCCGCGTTGGCCGGCAGCTGGATCGGCGGTGGCGCCAACATGGTCGCCATGCGCGAAGTGTTCGGCACCGATGCCACCACCTTCGGCCAGTTCGCGGTGGTCGACGTGGCCTGCGCCAGCCTGTGGATGGCGATCCTGTTGTTCATGGCCAACCGCGCCCAGCAGATCGATGCCCGCAACGGTGCCGACACCCGCGCCATCGATGAGATGAAGGCGCGCATCAGCGCCTACGAGGCACAGAACGCGCGCATCCCCAGCATGACCGACCTGATGGTGATCGTCGGCGTGGCACTGGGCGGCGTCGGCCTGGCCCATGCCATCGCCGCACCGCTGTCGGGCTGGTTCAAGGCCAATGTCAGCTGGGCCAGCCAGTTCAGCCTCGACAGCCAGTTTGTGTGGGTGATCCTGCTGTCCACCGCGATGGGCCTGACGCTCAGCTTCACCCGTGCACGCCGGCTGGAAGCGGCAGGCGCCTCGCGCCTGGGCACCGTGTTCCTGTATTTCCTGATCGCCTGCATCGGCATGCAGATGAACCTGTTGTCGCTGCTGGATCGTCCGTGGCTGTTCCTGCTGGGGGCCATCTGGATGGCCACCCACGTGCTTGTGCTGTGGATCGTGGCCAAGCTGGTGCGTGCGCCGCTGTTCTTCTTCGCGATCGGTTCGCAGGGCAACATTGGCGCCGCCGCCTCGGCACCGGTGGTGGCGGCAGCATTCCATCCGACGCTGGCGCCGGTGGGCGTGCTGCTCGGCACGGTCGGTTATGCCACCGGTACCGGCCTGGCGTATGTGACCGGGCTGATCCTGAAGTGGATGGCCAACGGCTGAGCCCTCTCGCGGCCAGCGACGGAAATCAGGAACGGGTAGAGCCGAGCCCACGCTCGGCTGCTTTTCGCGGGACGCTGCCGGAACTGTGCGGCACATACCGGAACGTATGGCGCGTGCGCCGTAGCGTGGGAAGCTCCTGCCGGCGTTGCCGGCGACGTTTGATGGGGCCGTCGATGATGAAGCAATGGAGGTTTCGGGTTTCCGCACTGGTGCTGTTGCTGGCCAGCACGGGGGCCTTCGCGCAGGGACCGGTGAGGGCCGGCGGCGCCGATGTGCAGGTGCTGACCGATGCCGGTGCGCGCGAGGTGGCGGCACTGATCGCCCAGCCAGGGTTCGCCGATGCAGTGCGCAGCTCGCTGCATGCGGCGCCGGAGCAGGGCGTGCCGGTGCAATCGCTGATGGGCCGTTTCGATCCGAAGGCGCATACGCTGGCCAGTGCATCGCTGGCTGCTGGCGATCGCCAGCTGCGCCAGCGCAAGGGGCTCCCGGCACAGGGGCAGGGGCTGCTGCAGCTGCGTGCGTACGTGCCCGAGGGGCACTCGCTGGCGGCCATCAATGCGCATCCGCTGTGGGTGGCCAGTCTGCCGCGTGGCAATGATCGCGACTGGACCACGATCACCGCCTACGACGCGCAGGGCCGCGCGCATGTACTGGATGCGAAACGGGCCCCGGACTTTCCGGTGCTGATCGTCGACGTCGACACGCGGCGTGCCGTGCAGGAGGGCATGGCCCTGGTCAATGCGGGGCTGAAGGCCCGCGGCCTGCAATCGCCCGAACGCATCCAGCTGTCGGCTGACGGTACGCAGGCGTCGCTGGATATCACCCGCCTGGACCGCATCCGCCTGGCGGACGACCAGGAGCCCTGGGCGCTGGGGGCAGCCGAGGTGTTCGCTGTTGTTTCCGGTCTGCAGGTGGGCGCCACCGCACCGGAGATGGTCACCGTCGACATGCCGTACCTGGACTACGACGGTACCGACTACACCCCGCAGCAACCGCTGATCATCTGGGGCAACTATCGCTTCAACGCCGCCAACGTGCAGCTGTTCGAAGATGACGGCGATACCAACTACCAGGAGCTGCTGGTGGCGCTGAGCAACGGCGTCAAAGCCGCACTGGGCGCCTTCGCTCCTGAGTATGCCGTCATCGCCGACATCGCAGGCGCGATCCTCAAGGCCATGCCCACGTCGTGGTTTGCCAACGACATCGACTATATCGACAGCTACTACCTGTTGCAGCGCGGCCAGGCCTACCAGGACCGGATGGGAGCGGCCAACAACGCCAAGGTCACCCTGACCCCGATCACCCTCACGGAATAGTCCCGCCGGGTGGCGCTCGCAACCGCCGGCATCCACGAACAGAAAGGGGCCTGATCCGTTCTCCAGGGAAAACGGATCAGGCCCCGGATGATTCGCACCGTCACCGGAAATCTGTCAAAGGCGGGGCGGTGTGGGCTTGCAGGACCGTTGGCGCCATGGATGGCGCCATCGAGCCCCCATGGACGGGTTTACGGCGTGTCCTGCAAGCCCACACCGCCCCGCCCACCGACAGAAAACCCAGAGCCGGCTGTTGCTTTGGCTTTGGCTTTGGCTTTGGCTTTGGCTTTGGCTTTGGCTTTGGCTTTGGCTTTGGCTTTGGCCTCTGCGGGTGCCGGGCGGCAGCCCGGCCGATACCCCTCAGGCTGGCTGGCCGAGCTGTGCCGGCGCGCGCATCAACGTGTCACGCGGCAGTTCGCCGAACACTTTCCGGTAGTTGTCGGCAAAGCGGGAAAGATCCCACAGCCCGCAACTGAGGGCGATGGCCTTGACCGAGCGCCGGTTGGAATCGGCCATCGACAGGCTGCGGCAGGCCGCGCACAGCCGCAGCATCGACAGGTAGCGATTGGGCGAGGTGCCGAACAGATCCTCAAACGCATAGCGCAGGCCACGCTCGCTGACGCCGGCGGCGTCGCAGATTTCATTCATGTAGATATTGCGGCGAAGATTGAGGCGCATGAAGTTCTCCGCCCGCTGCGCGATCAGGTAATGCGTGCGGCGAGCGCGGCTGCAACTGGGCCGATCGGCTGGGCCGGCACCGAGCAGCGCCTGGACATGCTCGTGCAGCAGGCGCTCGGTTTCTTCCGGCTGCAGCCCACCACCCTGCCCCAGCTGCGCGTGCAGTTGCTGGTAATGGCGTACCAGCGGCATCGCATCATCGCCAAGGTTGAACAGTGAAAGCGCCTGCCCCGCCGGTGGCGTGCTGCGCAGGCTCAGCTCGGTCAACTTGCGCTGCACGCGCGCGACCGGCACCAGCATCAGCGTCATCTGGGTACCAGGGCTGAGAGTGAATTCACTGATGCCTTCGGGCATCACGGTCAAGGCCATGCCCGGCGTCAGCGGCACGCCATGGCACCAGCTCAATGCATCATCGGTGGTGTGCAGGTAGCCGAGCATTGCCCAGTCCGGCGGCAGCATGAAACGGCCGCGGCAGTGGAAGCCACAGGTGATGCTGCAGAACAGGGCTTCCTCGTGAACGCGCGAAGCAAATGCCGCGCGCGGACCATTGCCATCGAGCAGCAACAGTTCCACATCGCACACGCGGAGCACGCCGCTCAGCGTGGCCAGGTCGATTGACCTGAGATCGCCGTCGTCGTTGTCTTCCACCCCACCATCGACCATGACAGTGTCGTCCCCCGTTTGGCCTGCCGCACGACCCCGCCCCCACTGCCTGACAGGGCGCACGCCGTTTCCAAGAGCATCGTCCGTTGCCGAGATGGACGCTGCGATGCACGCGCGTCCCTCCCTGAAAATGCAAAACCTTGAATGCGAGTATGCCCGATAATCGGCAGTCGTAAACAGGATGTTTCGACGCTGCGGAATTATCAACTGCGTGAAGAAAATGTGCGCGCCGATGGCATGGTTTTCGCATGCGCGCGGATGGGCATCACATTATCTGCACGACCATGAATCGTTTTGCGCAGGAACGGATTTACGTCACAGATCCGCGCCGGAATATTCAGGCATCCAGCGAATCTGCCGAATTTGCATATAGGTTCCGGTTGCAGGGAACCGCCATTCAGGCAAAGTCGAATACACGGTGATCGGGCACGCAGACAGCGGCCACACCCAGGGGGACAGCATGACCATGCACGTACGAGATACCGTTTCGATCACCGGCCTGGAGCTGGGTGGTCGTGGTTGCGCGGCCGCTGCCCTGCCCGGGAATGATCACCCTGCTTGAGCACAGCGGGATTGCCCGCCGTGCCTCCTCCGCCAGGATGGCGGGGGCCTACGGACGGTCCCGGCGGAGCCGGGCCACCGGCCATGCAGGTGTCCTGCAGCAACTGACAGGTAGAGGGAGACAACCGTCATGAACGCATCGATCCGCAAGTTCCTGAAAGAAGAAGATGGCGTGACCGCGCTCGAATACGGGCTGCTGGCCGCCGTGATCGCCGGCATCCTGATCGTGGTGGGCAGAACCCAGATCACCGCGTTCTTCACCACGTTGTTCACCCGCCTGCAGGCCATTGCCACCGACGCCACCACCACCTAGCCAGCGCGCAGGGTGCAGCACCTGCGGTCGCTTCGATGGCGGCCGCGGTGGCCGATGAAGGGTTCTGCAACTGTCCAGTGACGGACAACGAGGGTGTGCGATGACACTGCTGGGATTGCTGGCCATGGGAGTGTGCCTGCGGATTGCGATCAGCGATCTGTACGCCCGCCGCGTGCCCAACACCTGGCTGCTGGCCGCGTGCGCGATCGCCGTGCCCCTGATCATCGCCGGCCAGTTCAATGCCACGCGCACGGCCTGGGCGCCACACCTGCTGGGCGCAGTCGTTGGCCTGCTGGCATTGTTGCCGTTCTATGCGGTGCGCTGGATGGGCGCCGGCGATGTGAAGTTCTTCGCCGTGCTCGGCCTGCTGCTGGGCTGGAAGGCATTGCTGCCGGTCTGGGTGTTGGCCAGCCTGGCCGCAGGCGCCCACGCCGTGCTGGTGCTGGCCGGTCGGCAGTTGGCCGGTCACCTGCCGCTGCGCCTGCAGATGCAGGTAAACCGCGCCAGCACGCACTTGAATGGCCACGCTGCCCTGCGCGAACTGCATGCCGCGCGCGAGGGGCGACAGGGCATTCCCTACGCAGCCTACCTGGCCTTCGCGGCGATTGGCTGGGTGTTGGCAACCACCTATGGAGGCGTCGCATGAAAGCGTTCGCGCGCCAACGCCAACGCGGCGTGGCCAGCATCGAATTCGCGTTGATGCTGCTGCTCGGCCTGGTGCCGCTGCTGCTGCTCACCTTTTCCGGCGTGCTGATCATGGCCGCGCAGCAGACGCTGGCGACGGCCTCGGCTGAGGGCGCGCGTGCTTCGCTGCGCTTTGGCAACGCCGGCGAGCGGCGCACCGCCGCCTGCCTGGCGGCCCGCCGCTCCATGCAATGGCTGTTGCAGTTTTCCGGGCAGAACCCGGACTGCAGCGGCGGCGGCACCGGCGCTATCGTGGTCTCGCCGCAGGCGCCCTGCGCCGGCCTGGCGACGGTGCAATGCATGACCGTGACGGTGAGCTACGACTATGCGTCCCATCCCTTCCTGCCCGGCACCGCCACGCTCTATGGCTGGGTGATGCAGGCCCCCATCCGCAGCGTCGCGGTCGCCCAGCTGGACCTCGGCAGCAACTGACGATCGGTACAGGAGACGATTTTCATGCTCAAGTTGACCCGCATCGCCGCCATCGCGCTGATCGCGCTCGCCGTGCTGCTGGCCGTGGTCGCCTTCGTGATCGGGCGGAAGCCTGCGGCCTCGGCGGACAACCCGAGCACGATCGTGAAGGCCGATGCGCAGACCTTCAGTGTCGTTGAAGCCACCGCGCGGCTACCCGCCGGCGAGCCGATCAGCGCCAATGGCGTGCGGCTGACACAACGCACCGCGGAAGTGCCGGGGGCCGTTGCCGACCTGGCAGCGGTGGTTGGCAAGGTGCCGGTGCAGGACATCAGCGAAGGCAGCGCGATTGCTGCCAGCCTGCTGGCACAGGGCTTCTCGCTGCAGCTGCGGCCGGGTGAACGGGCATTGGCGGTGCCGGTCGATGAGCTGGTCGCGGCAGGCAATCGCATCCTGCCCGGTGATTTCGTTGACGTCTTCCTCAACCTGCGCAGCGCCGCTACCAGCTACAACGGCCAGCAGGACATCGCACAGACGCGGTTGCTGCTGTCACGCCTGCGCGTGCTCAGCTACGGACAGCAGGACATCGCGGCAGCCCCGACGAGCAGCCAGGGCCAGGCCCCGGCCACGGCAGGCAACGACTCACGTGCAGCCGATATCACCAGCGGTTCCAGCAGCGCCCCCAGCAACGCAAACGGTAGCGATGCCACGCAGCCGGCGCGCACCGCGGTGCTGGCGGTGCCGGTGGCCGACGCCAACCGGCTGCTGCTCGGCGCACAGCAGGGCAAGCTGTTCCTCGCCCTGCGCAATCCCGCCGATACCGGCCTGCCGGATGTGGCGCTGTTCCCACAGGCGCGCGGCGTGCTGGACCCGGTGCGCGGCCTGGACAACGAGCAGCAGCAGGCCCTGCAGCGACCGGAGAACAACGCCTACGCCGGCCTGGATGGCGATGCGCTGGCTGGCCGCGGCAGCAGCGTGCAGCGCAGTGTCCACGAAACGCCGGCGCGTGCACCGGTGCAGCGTCGCTCGACGCCGCGACCGGCGGGCATCGAAATCATCCGCGGCGACACTGCTGCCCCCCGTGGCTCCCTTTGACCCTTGCCGAGAGCGCACATGACTGAACGTCGCCACCGCCTACGCCCCACTGTCCGCCAGCGCTGGCTGGCCCTGCTGCTAGTGCTGCTGGCACCGGGTGCGAGCGTGGCTGCCGACGATCTGTTGCTGCAGACCCGCGAACAGCGGCCATGGACGCTGCCGGCCGACCTGGAACGGGTTGCCATCGCCGACCCCGGCGTAGCTGACATCGTGATGCTGCGCGGCGCACGCCAGGCGCTGCTGGTAGGCAAGGCCCCCGGCACCACCACCCTGCTGCTCTGGCATCGCAAGCAGAGCGAACCGCAGCGCGTGCAGGTGCGGGTGCAGAGTGCCGTGCAGGGCGCCGCCGATGCCGGCTCCAGCGGACTGGTGTTCACCCAGCAGGACCAGCAGGGGCTGCTGCAGGGAAGCAGCGACAGCGTGCTGGCGCACATGCAGGAGCAGAAGACCGCGGTGATGGCGCTCGGCAAGGACGGCAGCCTGGCCGATGCCTCCACCATCAGCAGCGGCGGCGTGGTGCAGGTCGAGGTGAAGGTGGTCGAGTTCAACAAGACCGCGCTGAAGCAGATCGGCATCAACTTCCAGAACCGCAACGGTGGTTTCGCCTATGGATTCGCGCGGCCGGGCGGGCAGCTGCCAGGCAACACCGGCATCCTGCCTGGCATGAAGGAAGGTGAGTCGAGCAACGAAAGCGAGTCACCGATCTCCTCGGCGTTCAGGCTGGTGTTCGGTTCGACCAAGGGCCTGTGGAACGCCGATGTCGACCTGCTGCAGGCCAACGGCATGGCGCGCGTGCTGGCCGAGCCCACTCTCGTCGCGCTGTCCGGGCAGAGCGCCAGCTTCCTGGCCGGTGGCGAACTGCCGATCCTGGAGCCGCAGGGGCTCGGCACGACCACGGTTACCTACAAGCCCTTCGGCATCGGCCTCACCGTTACTCCCACGGTGCTCTCACCGAACCGCATTGCGTTGAAGGTTGCCCCGGAAGCCAGCGACCTGGACTACACCAATGCGATCGCGCTCAACGGCGTGCAGATCCCTTCGATCACCACCCGCCGCGCCGACACCACCGTCGAGCTAGGCGATGGTGAGAGTTTCGTCATCGGCGGCCTGGTCAGCTCCACCGTGGCCTCGACGGTCAACAAGATTCCGCTGCTCGGCGACCTGCCGATCATCGGTACGTTCTTCCGCAACTTCGACTACAAGCGCCAGGACAAGGAACTGGTGATCATCGTCACCCCGCGGTTGGTACAGCCGATTGCCCGCAATACCGAACTGCCGCTGCCCGGCGATCGCGAAGCCAAGCCGAACATGCCCGAATGGGGCGCGTGGCTGCTTGGCCCGATCAGCCGCGATCCGGTTCCCGGTTTCTCGCGCTGACCTGCATGACGTCTCCGGTACTACGCCCATGCCCTACGCCACTGCCCTGCCGCTGCACCCGCAAGGACCACCGATGAACCTGGTCCTGTACGGGATCGACCGTGAACTGCTGCCACGCCTGGCTGCCAAGCTGCCGCCGACCACGGCACTGCACTGGCAGGACAGCAGCGAGCCGACCTCCGCCCAGGACCTGCAGCGTGGCCCGCAGAACCTGGTACTGCTGGACTTCCGCCCGGAGCATGCCTCGGCATCGACGGTACTGGCGCAGCAGCTGCAGCAGACCCAACCCGAATTGACTCTGGTGGCCGTGGGCGCCACCAGCGCCGGCCAGGTGGAAGGCGTGGTGATGGCGCTGCGCGCCGGCCTGCGCGATGTACTGGACCTGGACAGTGACAACACCGGCATCGAAGCCGCCCTGCGTCGCGCTTTGTCACCGCGCCCCGCCGCAAGCGCACAGCAGGCGCACAAGGCGCGCCTGATCGTGCTGCTGGGCGTGCGCGCCGGCGTCGGCACCAGCACGTTGGCCGCACACCTTTCGGTGCTCGCACAGCAGACCCGCACCCTGGCCCAGGGCGATGCCGCCGTGCAGGACGGGCTGCTGATGGAGCTGGCGCAGCCGGCCGGCGACCTCGCCCTGTACCTCAACCTGGACAGCCGCTTCCACTACGAAGACGCGCTGCGCAATGCCAGCCGCATCGATGCCACCCTGGCCCGCACGGCGATGGCCCGGCACACCAGCGGACTGGTCCTGCTCGACCGTGCCAGCGGCAGCGACGCACTGCCGCCCTCCGATCCTGGTGCGCTGCTGCAACGACTGCGCGGCGTGTTCTCCAGCGTACTGTGCGATGCCGGCGGCTGCCCGCTGCGGCAGCTGCCGCCGCTGCTGCTGGACCAGGCCGATGAAATCTGGCTGGTGGCCGACGCATCGATCGCCACCCTGGTGTCGCTGGACCACGCCCTGAAGCACCTTTCCGGCCAGCGCGAGCGCGAGAAGCGACTGCAGCTGGTGATCAACCGCCACGACGACAACAGTGGCATGAGCCCCGAACAGATCGCGCGCCGCTTCGAGCTGCCGCTGCTGGCCACCCTGCCCGAGCGGTCGCGGGTACGCGCCTCCGCCAGCCATGGCCATCTGCTGCTGCAGGATGCGCCGCGCGACCCGTACCTGCGTGCCCTCGCCCCGCTGGTGCAACGCCTGGATCCGGCTGCCTGCCCGGTCCAGGCGCACGGCCTGCGGGAAAGACTTGCCCTTGCCCTGGGTGGATCGCAATGGAAGACAAAGTGACCCCGTTCCCGCACGTTGTCGCCCGCAGCACGGTGCCGGAGCATGCACCGGGCAGCCTGCCGTTCGCACAGACCGAGCAGTACCAGAAGGTGCTGTCGGCCGCGCACGAGCATCTGCTCAACAGCATCGAAGACGAGCGCATCGACATCGATTCCTGGGCCCCCGACACCATCGCCCGCTGGGTGGAAGTGCAGACGGTCAGTTTCATCCAGGAATGGCGCATCCCCATCAACGAAGAAGAAATGCAGGTGGTGGCCGAAGGCCTGGTCAAGGAGCTGACCGGGTTCGGCCCGCTCGATGACCTGCTGCATGACCCCACCATCGAAGACATCCTGATCAATGGCTTCAAGGATGTGCATGTCTCCCAGGGCGGGCAGCTCAAACGCGCACCTCAGCGCTTCACCGATGACACCCACCTGCTGCGCATCCTGCGCCGCATCATCGCCCCGCTCGGCCGCCGCCTGGATGATTCCAATCCGATGGTCGATGCACGCCTGCCCAATGGTGGCCGCCTCAACGCGATCATCTCGCCACTGGCGGTGGACGGGCCGATGGTGTCCATCCGCAAGTTCCGCAAGGATCCGTTCACGCCCGACGAACTGCTGGCCAAGGGCACCTTCGATGCGCCGATGCAGGCGCTGCTGAAGGCGATGGTGCTGGGCCGCTGCAACATCCTGGTGTCAGGTGGCACCAGCTCGGGCAAGACCTCGCTGCTCAATGCGCTGGCCAGCTATGTGCCGGCCAACGAACGCGTCATCACCGTGGAAGACACCGCCGAGCTCTCGCTCAACCACCCGCATGTGGTGCGCCTGGAGAGCCGCATCGGTGGCGCCGAAGGCCAGGGCGCGGTCAGCATCCGCGACCTGGTGCGCAACAGCCTGCGCATGCGCCCGGACCGCATCGTGGTCGGCGAAGTGCGTGGCGCCGAGGTGCTGGAGATGCTGCAGGCGATGAACACCGGCCATGACGGATCGATGGCCACCATCCACGCCAATTCGCCGCGCGACTGCCTGTACCGCATCGAGATGCTGGCCGGCTTCGCCGGTTTCCAGGGCAGCGAAGACAGCCTGCGCCGGCAGATCGCCAGTGCCATCGACTTCATCGTGCAGATCTCGCGCCTGGGCAGCGGCCGCCGGGTGCTGGTATCCATCACTGAAATCACCGGCGTCAGCGACAACCTGATCACCACCCAGGAGATGTTCCGCCACGAAGTGCAGATCGATGGCAGCGGCAAGGAAATCGACCGTTGGATCGGCCTCGGCTTCCAGCCACATTCGCACAAGCTGGAGCCGTTCCGGCAGTTGCTGCGCGAATCCCTGTACGGAGACTTCTGAGCATGGGTACCGGCCTGCTGCTGGGTGTGCTGAGCATCGTGTCGGTGCTGCTGGCGCTGGCGGTGTGGCTGTGGGGGACGGCCAGCAGCCGCGAACAGCGCCAGGCCTCGCTGCAGCATGCCGAGCAGCAGCTGGCGCGCGGCACCGGCACCGGCGCTGCCGCCGCGCCGGCCGATGCAGCACGGCAGGCGCCGCTGCCTGCGCCGGGTCGCCGCGCCCTGCCCTGGAACGGGCTGCTGCAGCGTGCCGGCCTGGCACCGGGCTGGAAGCTGCCGCTGCTGATGCTGCTGCCGGGCATCGCCCTGTCCGCGTTCGCGGTGTTGCGCCTGGGCACCTTCTGGATGTTCCCGCTGACCCTGCTGCTGTACCTGCTGGGCTGCTGGCTGTGGCTGATGCGCCGTATCGGCAAGCTGCAGGCGCAGCTGCTGCACCAGCTGCCGGACTTCCTCGACAACCTGGTGCGCCTTACCGCGCTCGGCAACAGCCTGCAGGCCGCCTTCCAGGTCGCGTCGATGCAGACCAACGCGCCGCTGCGCGGCCTGCTCGACACCACGGTGCGCTATGCACGTGGCGGCATGGACCTTGACCGTGCGCTCAACCTGGCCGCACAGCCCTACCGCATGGACGTGCTGAAGGTGCTGGCGGTGGTGATGGGCGTGAGCGTGCGCATCGGTGGCCGTGCCGACCAGATCCTGCAGCGCATGGGCGACTTCATGCGTGACCTGGAACAGGCGCAGCAGGAACTGGCCGCAACCACTTCTGAAACCCGCATGTCGGCGTGGGTACTGGGCCTCCTGCCACCGGCCAGCGCAGTGTTGATGGCGATCTCCAGCCCTGAATTCTTCCAGCCGGTGCTGCACGACCCACTGGGCCACAAGATCCTGCTGATCGCGCTGGCGCTGGAGTTGACCGGCGCCTTCCTGCTGTACCGCCTGGCCAAATCACTATGAACATCCCCGACCACGCAGGAGGCATCCAATGAGCGCCAGCATCTGGTTCGTGGCTGCCCTGCTGGTGTTGGCCGCCGGCGTGGCCCTGCTGGGGCTTGGCAGCTGGGTGCGCAGCCATCGCGAGGACCGCAGCGAGGCCACGTTGAAAACAGCGCTGCGTCCGCGCGAAAGCGACGACACAGCGGCCGACGCACGCAAGGATTCACTCGGCTGGCTGGAGCAGTTCGGCCGCGGACTGAGCGGCGGACGCCTGGAAGCGGCGCTGCTGGCCGGTGAGGATCGCCTGCTGCTGGACCTGGCCGGCTGGAACACCCGCCGCGGCACCGCCATCTACCTCGGCCTGCGGCTGCTGCTGGCGGTGCTGGTACTGGGTATTGCGCTGACGCTGAGTGACGCCACGGGGTTGTCGAGGATCATGGTGGTGATCGGCGCGCTGGCTGCTGGCCTGCTGCTGCCGAAGTTCGCGCTCAGTGCGTGGGTCAAGCGGCGGCGACGCGCGGTGAACAATGAGCTGCCGCTGTTGATCGACCTGCTGCGCCTGCTGCAGGGCGTGGGCTACAGCATGGATCAGAGCCTGCAGACACTGGGCGACAAGCTGCGCGACGCACTGCCGGTGCTGGGTGGGGAAATCCAGGAAGCGAATGTGTCCTACACCCATGGGCGCACGCGCGCGCAGTCGCTGCGCCGGCTGAGCGATGTGTACGGCGATGACGATCTGTCCAGCCTTGTGCAGTTGATCCTGCAGGTGCACGCCCACGGCGGTGCCGTGCAGGAACCGCTGCGCCAGTTCAGCGTCCGCCTGCGCGAGCAGCGCCGCAACGCGCTGAAGGAAAAGGTCGGCAAGCTCTCGGTGAAGATGACCGTGGTGATGATGCTGACCCTGCTGCCGGCACTGATGCTGGTGCTGGCCGGACCGGCGCTGGTCGCGCTGGCCACTACCTTGTCGAGAATGGGATGACCTTCATGCCTGTCCTGCGCCCTGCCTGCCTGTTGCTTGCCTTGGTTGCCGCCGCTGCCGGCTGCAGTTCCACCACGCCGAAGTACCTGCGTGCGCCGAGCCTGGCCGAGCCGACGCCGGCCCCGCAGGACAGCCGCAACGCCTACCTGGAACTGATCCAGCGGATGCAGCAGCAGGGCGCCTGGTACGCTTCGCTGGCGCATGTGGATGCGTTCCGCCAGCGCTACGGCGATACCCCGGCACTGCGCCTGCTGCAGGCCGACGCACTGCGCCAGACCGGCCAGATCGATGCGGCGCTGGCGCTGTACCGCGAGCTCGGTAATGGCCCGCAGGCCGCGGCCGCTGCACACGGCATGGGCCTGATCGCTGCCCTCCGCGACGACGACCAAGGCGGCGAACAGGCGCTGGCACGTGCCACCCAGTTGAGCCCGCTGAACACCGATTACCTCGGCGACCTGGGCTATGCACGGCTTCGTGCCGGCCGCTTCGAACAGGCACGCGAGCCACTGGCCAAGGCGCTGGAACTGTCGCCAGGCAATGCCAAGGCCACCGCCAATCTTGCCCTGTGGGCGCTATTGCGTGGCGACACTGCCACCGTCGAACGGCTGGCCCAACAGGCCAGCTTCAGCGAGGAGACCCGCCGCAGCGTCGAACAGCAGGCGCAGCAGATCCGCGCGCGGCTGCAGCAACGCCAGGCCGCTGCTACTGCTGCAGCGGCGGCAGCGGCACGGCCAGTTGCTTCGGTAGCTGCCACCCCCGCCAACGCAGGCCCACGCTTGGCCGCCGAACCGCGCCGCGATGGTCGCGACGAACGCGACCCACCACGACTGCCGCCCTCGATGCTGGAACGCTTCGGCTCCACCGACCATCCCACCGGGAACACGCCATGACCTCGACGCCGCTGATCCGCTGCCTGCTGCCGGTGCTTGCCGGCTTGTCTTTCGCTGCGGTTGTGCAGGCGCAGACGCCGCAGCAACCGTTGACCGGGCAGATGCTGGGTGGTGCCGCGCCCGCGCCGGCAGCCGCTCCCCTGCACAGCGAGCCGTTGGCTACCGTGGACGTATCGCCGCCACCAGCCGCGGCGCCCATCGCAGCCCCCGCAGCCCCTGAAACCAAGCCTGATTTCGGCGGTACGCAGTTGCAGCCCAACACCTCGCAGATCGGTGACACCACTCGCAGCCTGTTCCGCCTGCAAGCGTCCGGCGAGGTGGCCGGTGCCCGCCTGCCGATCCTCGGCGACCAGGCCACATCCAGCTACGCGCGTTACCTGAAGAGCTTCCAGTACGACATTCCGCAATTCTTCGAAACCGACGTCGCCAAGTCCGCAGGATCCTCCCGATCCGGACGCTGAGGCCCGCCATGAACCGAGCACGCCACATCAGCTTCAGTCGCCCGCGCGGCGGTATGTCGGTCACCATGATGCTGGTGATGATCGCGCTGCTGGCCATGCTCGGCCTGATCGAGATCGGCTTCCTGTTCTGGGCCAAGCGCGATGCGCAGAAGGTGGTCGATCTGGCTGCGCTGGCAGGCGCACAACGGCTGGACCTGTGCCGGCCCGACAACGCCGACAACAGCGCGGCCCGGCAGAACGCGCTCGCACAGAACACCTTCCCTGGGCAGGTGCAGATCCAGTGCGGCAACTGGAATGCCACCCGCGGAACGGCTGACCACTTCAGCCCAAGCGTGGACGCAGGCAATCCACGCAACGCAGTGCGGGTCATTGCCGAACGCGGCGTACTGCCGTTCTTCGGCCAGAACAGCACGCTGCCCACGTTGCGCGTGCAGGCGGTGGCCAAGCGTTCGGAACCCACCGCCGTGTTTGCAGTGGGTTCGCAGCTGCTGCGCACCAATGGCAACTCCCCCTTGATGGCGACCCTTCGGCTGGTCGGCCTGGACGTCACCAACGCAACAATTCTGTCCTACGACGGCCTGGCACAGGCCACCGTCACCCCGTCGGGGCTGCTGGCGGCACTGGGCATCCCGGTCACCGCCGACCTCAGCGTGGCCGACTTCAACCGGCTGCTGTCGGTCAACCGCATATCACTGGCACAGCTGGTCAATGCCACTGCCACGGTGGTGGGCCGCGAGACCGCCGTCGGCGTACAGCTGCAGGCGCTGTCCAACCTGGTCGGCACGCGGCTGGACATCAACCAGCTGAACATTCTGCTGGGCAGCCAGAACGGCGGCGGCGGCCTGTTCGCGCAGGTGATCTCACCGGACGGCACCATCGGCAGCGCACTGGAATCGAGGGTCAACGTGCTGGATCTTGTCACCGCCGCGATCTCGATCGCCAACGATGGCAATGGTGTGCAGGTGCAGGGCTTGAACCTGCTGGGCATCGACGTCAAGGCCGGCGTGGTGGAGCCGCCGTCGATCGCCATCGGTGGCGTCGGCGCACGCGCCTACAACGCGCAGGTGCGGCTGATGGTGGACGTCGACAGTGATCGCCTGTTCGCGATTGGTCCGCTGCTGAACCTGCTCGGCACCCGCCTGCATCTGCCACTGCACGTGGATGTGGCCAATGCGATGGGGACACTGACCAGCATCCAGTGCGGTGCGGCGCCGCCGACGGCCACCGTCCAGGTCGATTCCTCGGTACTGCGCGCCTGCGTCGGCAAGGTCAACGCGGCCGATCGCTTCTCCAAGAGCAACGTCTGCGACGCGACCCTGCAGAACGAGCAGCTGTTGAAGCTTCTGGGGCAGCCCCTGATCAACGACAAGGTCACCCTGCCGGCACTGACCAGCACGCAGAGCCTGACCCTGGCCGCAGGCCAGACCGGCTCGACCCGGATCAACCCGTTGGCCGTCGGCACCGCCGTGTCAGACCTGGTCAACGAACTGCTGCGGGTGCTGTCAGGCATGCTCAGTTCACCCAAGCAGGGCATGAGCGCCAATGACACCGCCAAGGCTCTGGCAGACCGTTACCTGCAGGCGACCTTCCCCAGCGGCGGGCGTTACAACGTGGACCAGGTGATTCCATTGCTGCGCGATGGCGATCCGTCACGCAACCTCGCACCGCTGGGCAACTGGACCGTTACCAAGGGCGTACCCAAGCCCTGCCTGATTGGCCTGAGCACCTGCTGGGAAGATGGATCGGTCTGGGCCGGTTACCGCGCCACCGTGACCGGCCAGGGCCTGGGCCTGCTCGACGGCCTGCTGGGCTCGCTGGTCGGCGGCCTGCTGATCAACCGCTGCGACAGCCTGCTGGGCAACCTGATCGACTACAACGGCTGCGTGCGCACCAACCTGGCGTCCTACATCCAGACCGCCCCGGCCGGATTCCTGGATGGGCAGAACGGCGGCGGCGTGACCACCCCCGGCAACAACGTCACCTGCAGTGGCCTGCTGTGTGCGCTGCTGAACCCGGTGCTGGCGGCGCTCAAGCCCGTACTCAACAGCGTCGGCACCCTGCTGACCAACACCCTGGCCAGCCTGCTCGGGCTGGAACTGGGCCGCACCGATGTCAGCATGCAGTCGATCCAGTGCAGCTCGGCGCAGCTGGTCTTCTGACCCGCGCGGGCACCGGTTGGCGGCGTCCGCGCCCATGCTAGACTCGCGGCGGGGAACTACATTCAACTCAACCCACACTACATCCGTGGATGGTCTAGACATGCGAGAAACTTCAGGGGGCACCGTCTTCGCCCGGTATCGGCGCGGCGCAGCACTGCTGGCCGTGGCCATGATGGTGGTGGCGCCGTCGGCGCTGGCCGCACGTGGCGATCGCACTGCCACGGTGGAGCCGGCCAAGGCCGCACCGGTGGTACGCAACACCGTCGACGAACTCAAGCAGTTGATGGATGCGCAGCAGCTCACCGAGCTGCGTACCACCTACAACGGCAACTACGGCGCCAGCCTGCTGTTCAACGCCAATACCCTGACGTACTACGTGGCCCTGTTCCAGGAGAAGAACTTCTGGCGGGTGATCAAGACCGATGCCGTCGACAACGCCGAGCGTGTCTACCGCACCTTCGCGCAGCAGTCCGAACAGCTGGCGCAGGTCTACATCGACACCACCCGGCTGGAAGCCGGCAAGCGCTACACCGAGCGCCTGGTGGCCTACAACGAAGAGCGCCTGCGCACCCTGCAGCAGGAAATGGAACAGCAGCAGGCGCAGTCGGCGCAGGTCAGCGCAGCGCTGCAGCAGGCACAGCAGCAGGCGGTCAGCCTGAGCACCGACGTGCAGAGCACCAACAGCCAGCTCGATGCGCTGCAGCGACGGATCCAGATCCTGCAGGCCGAACAGGGCAACCCGGAGCTGAGCCTGCCCAAGCCGGATGCGGCGACGGCACCGGCCGCCGCCAGCGACGGCCGCTGAGGTCTTCCGGGCCTGTAGACGAGAACGGCACCTTCGGGTGCCGTTTTTCGTTGTGCTCAACGACAGGCCTCGCGTACCGCGTCATCCAGCTGCCTGCGCTGCAGGTAGTCGAGCCTGCGCGGCTTGGCCAGCGCTGCCACCTGCCGCTGGCGCGCCCGCTCGCAGCCACGCGGGTCAGCCGTGATCGATATCAGCGCGCCCTGTGCGCGCCCGCGCCGTGGCGTCCGCCTGCTAGCGCTGCGGGCAGGCTGCACGACTGCAGGTGTGGGCCCGCGTGCCTTCGACTCGGCACCGGGCACTTCCCAGCGCCACTCCGCGCGCCCCTGGCAGGGCGTCTGCTGGTAGACCGGATGCTCACCTCCGGTGCACTTGTAGACGTTGGTCTGTGCCATCGCTACAGCAGCCAACAGCACTGCAGGCAGCACTGCCCATCCCGGCATCTTCATGACTGGCCCTCACGCGTCCGATGGCCATGGTTGCCATCAGCACCGGCCTGCCGCCAGAGCGAGTCGCGTCAGCGCGACGACCACGCCAATCCGGCACAGCCGTGCAATGCACATCGCCCATCGTGCGCTGTACTGCCGCAGGCGCCGGCCAACCCGCAGGCGTCTTCCCTCCCTTCCGCCAAGGAACCTGCAATGAGCAATTTCGTGACCGTCAATGATGGCGCCCGCATCTTCTACAAGGACTGGGGCACCGGCCAGCCTGTCGTATTCGCCCATGGCTGGCCGCTGTCGTCCGATGCCTGGGACCCGCAGATGCTGTTCATGGGCCAGAACGGCTACCGCGTGATCGCCCATGATCGCCGCAGCCATGGCCGCTCCAGCCAGACCTGGGACGGCAACAACATGGACACCTACGCCGATGACCTGGCTGCCGTTCTGGATGCGCTGGACGTGAAGGACGCGATCCTGGTCGGCCATTCCACTGGCGGTGGCGAAGTGGCGCACTACATCGGCCGCCATGGCAGCAAGCGCGTGGCCAAGGTGGTGCTGGTCGGCGCGGTGCCGCCGCTGATGCTGAAGACCGAAGGCAATCCGGCCGGCACCCCGCTGGAAGTGTTCGACGGCATCCGCAAGGGCACCGGCGGCGATCGTTCGCAGTTCTTCAAGGATCTGGCCACGCCGTTCTTCGGCGCCAATCGTGATGGCAACAGCGTCACCGAAGGCATGCGTGATTCGTTCTGGCTGCAGGGCATGCTGGGCGGCGTGAAAGGCCAGTACGACTGCATCCACGAATTCTCGGAGGTGGACTACACCGACGACCTGAAGAAGATCGACGTGCCGGCTCTGGTGGTGCATGGCGATGACGACCAGATCGTGCCCTTCGATGCTTCGGCCAAGCTGTCCTCGCAGATCATCCGCAACGCAGAACTGAAGGTGTACGCCGGTGCACCGCACGGCCTCACCCTGACCCATGCCGATCAGTTCAACGCCGACCTGCTGGCATTCGCACGCAGATGACGTATCGCGGCGGCGCCCGTGCCCCCCCGCTCCTGCCCTGGAGCCGGCCAGCGGCCAGCTCCATCACGGGACCATCAGATATCGCTGTGGTGATGCGGCGCCGCCGCCGGCAATGGATCATGGCCGCCAACGAAGTGACGCACCACCGGCGCGCGCTCGCCGCGATGCAGCGCGCGCAGCGCCTCCTGGATCGCCTTGTCGTCGGCGGTGATGCGTTCATGCTGGCGCAGGTGCTCCAACCACGACGCTGCGACGAAATACTCCAGATGGATGCCCGGGGTTGCCACATCTTCGACCACGCCCCAGACCACGGCACCATCGCGCCGACGGATCGTTCCCAGCGTGCGCATCTGCGCCTGGAACGCGGCGCGGTCGGCGGCATCGATGCGATATTCGATGGTCACCAGCACCGGTCCGCGATCATTCGACACCGGCACCGACAGTTCCGGAGCTGGCCAGTGCCCGGCCGGGCTCAGGTTCAGATCTTCGGCGCCTGCAATGCGTACCCGCCACACCAGCAGGCCGCCGATGACCGCACCTGCAGCAGCCACCAGCAGTGCCAGCTCGGGCGATGTGCGCTGCGCCAGTGCGCCCCAACTCAGGCCACCGGCCGCCATGCCGGCCGAGAACACCATGATGTACAGGGCAAGCGCACGCGCCCTCACCCAGGCCGGCACCGCCGTCTGCGCTGCGATCTGCAACGAGGACAGTACGGTGATCCAGGCAAAGCCATTGACCAGCATCACCAGCGGCAACACGTACCAGCTGCGGGTCAGCGCCAGGCCGGCCAGGCTTGCTGCCAGCGACAAGGTGGCCAGCAGCACCAGCAGGTCGCGGTCAAGCCTGGCCCGCAGCTTCGGCAGCAGCAGCGCACCGCCCACCGCACCGATACCGATGCAACCCAGCAGCACGCCGTACTGCCCCGCTCCGCCCTGCATCTGCCCGCGCACCACCACCGGCAGCATCGCGTTCATCGCCGCGGCGAAGAAGAAGAAGCCGGCCGATTTGATCAGTACCGCCTGCAGGCGACCGGCACGGCTGGCATAGCGCAGGCCCGCCTTCAGGCCAGCGCCGAACCCTTCGGGCGGCAGGCTGGACGCCTTCGGATCACGCTTCCAGCCCCACACCACGAACAGCATGGCGGCAAAGGTGATGGCGTTGAACCCGAAGGCCCACACCGCACCCAGCTGGGCCACGATCACCCCGCCGATGGCCGGCCCGATGGAACGGGCAATGTTGATGCCGATGGAGTTGAGTGCCACGGCCGAGGCCAGCATCGGCTGCGGAACCAGCTCGGAGACGATCGCGGCCTGTGCCGGCATCGCCATTGCCGCACCGCAGCCCATGCAGAAGGTCAGCAGCACCAGCAGCTGCGGCGTCAGCAGGTCCAATGCCGTGAGCACCGCGGTCGCTGCCGCCACCAGCAGCATCCAGCCCTGGGTGAACAGCAGGTACTTGCGGCGGTCGACGATGTCGGCCAGGGTCCCGGCCGCCAGCGCCAACAGCACGATCGGCACGGTGGTGGCCGACTGCACCAGCGCGACCATCAGCGCCGAACCGGTGCGTTCGGCCATCACCCAGGCCGCAGCCACGTCGTTGACCCAGGTACCGATGTTGCTGGCCAGGATCGCCAGCCAGATCGAGCGGAACATGCGGATCTTCAACGGCGACCATGCGCCATCGACCTGCGGGGAGTGTTGTGACGCCGATGCGTTCACCATTGCCAAGCTCCAACGATTGAGGCGAACAGCGTGTCCCGGCCGCCGGCCTGCGTCAGTGCAGAACCTGCGTCGACCCAGGCCAGCTGCAGCTGCCATTGCCAGTGGTCATTGACCTGCCAGCGGGTTTCGGATTTGTACTGGGTACCGATGCGGCGTGCGCCTCCGGCACTGCCGGGCAACGCTGCCAACGGTGCCGGCGTGGTATAGACCGCATCGGCGCGCCGATGCTTCCAGGCCAGCTGTACACCCAGCTCGGTGGTCACCGCCTCATGCAGGCGCAGTGCCAGTGTCGGTTGCAGATCCATCAGGTTGGCCGGTGCCAACAGGCTGGCTTCGCTGAAATAGGCGGACTTGGGAAACAACGCATTGAACGTACCCAGACGACCATCACCCGGGTCTGCGTCGCCGCTGGCAATGTCGGCCTTCAGGCCAAGCCGCGGTTGCAGCGGCAGCGCGCTCCAGCGCCAACCGGTATCGGTGGCGAGGGTCCAGGCGCGGATGTCCAGATCGCCGGTCACCGCCCGCAGTTCACCGCCCTGCGCCACCAGTTCGGTATTCCAGTCCAGCGCACCCGACTGGCCGAACCAGCGCGCGCCCAGGGTCTGCCGCCGCTCGGTGCCGCTGCCAGCGGCGAAGCGCGCGCCCTCGCGACGATAGTCGAGCAGGTAAAGGTCCCACTGGCTGATGCCAGCGCCCTTGGCCGTGGTCGCATACGCGCCGAGCAGGTGTGCACCGCGCTCACCGCGGTCATCGAAAGCACCCGGGCGGTTCTCGACCGGGCGCAGCGCCATCAGGTCCAGTGCGCCCAGCCTGCCCTGCCACCCCACCCGCGCACCATCGAAGGCCAGGCGGATGTTCGGCCCGTCGCGCACCGACAACAGGCGCGAGCTGCCATAGCCCGCTTCCTGCCGGCCCAGCTGCACGTGCATGCCAGCGCCGGACCAGCGCCAGTACGCCTGCTGCACGTCCAGCGCGCCGCGATCGGTACGACCTGGGCCGCCGGCCTTGCCGCGCTCGGCATGCGTACCCAGCTGCAGCTTCGCTTGCCAATCACCCTGCGCGAAAGAGGCAGAAGCCAGCGCACGCAGCAGGCCGTAGCCATCGTCGCCAGCACCGACGCCAAACCGGGTCGGGGCGTAGTACATGCCACGCAGGCGCAGCGATGCATCCCACTGCAACTTGCCGTCGCCAACCGTGGTACAGGCACCACCGCCGCAGGCCAGCGCCAACGACGGCAACACCAGCGATGCCAGGGTCAGAACGCGAAGCACGAACACCCCATCGCGCCCCAGAACGCGGTCAGGTCGTCGGTTGGCGCCGGATGACGGACCGCGTGGCCATGCGCACCATGGGTGCCGCAGGCCACACCATGGTGATGACGGTGCGCCGCAGCCAACCCGGTCGCCCCGCCACCGACGTGGTAGCCACCGAAGCGGTTCACCGGCGACCAGTCCGGCATCGCCGGAGGCAGCTGCGGCGCCAACCCGGCGTAGTCGCCGTCGCCATGCACGATGCGGCCACCCACCACGGTCAGCAGGCTGGTGATGTCGGCGATCTGCTGCTCATCGACGCGGAAGAAGTCGGCCGACAGCAGGATGAAGTCGGCCAGCTGGCCCACCTTCAGCGTGCCCTTCACCGCTTCGTCGCCGGAGAACCAGGCGCTGCCCTGTGTCCACAGGCGCAGGGCCTGCTCGCGCTCCAGCAGGTTCTCATCACCGTACAGGGCCAGGCCGCCGACGGTGCGTCCCGTCACCAGCCACGACAGCGCCACCCACGGGTTGTAGCTGGCCACGCGGGTAGCATCGGTGCCGGCGCCGACCGGCACGCCCTCGGCCAGCATCCGCTTCACCGGTGGCGTGTGCCGCGCCGCCTGCACGCCATAGCGCTGCACGAATGCCTCGCCCTGGTAGGCCATGCGGTGCTGCACGGCGATGCCGCCGTTGAGTGCGCGGATACGCTCGATGTTGCGCGGGGTGATGGTCTCGGCGTGGTCGATGAACCAGTGCAGGCCATCGAACGGCATCTCACGGTTGACCTGCTCGTAGACGTCCAGGATGCGGCTGATGCTTTCGTCGTAGGTCGCATGGATGCGGAACGGCCAGCGCTTCTCCACCAGCAGCTTCACCACATCGTGCAGCTCCGGCTCAAGTTCCGGTGGCAGTTCCGGGCGCGGCTCGTTGAACAGTTCAAAGTCGGCTGCAGAGAACACCAGCATCTCGCCGGCACCATTGTGGCGCAGCAGGTCATCGCCCTGGCGCGGTTGCAGCATCTCGCTCCAGCCACGGAAATCGCTGACCTCGCTGCCCTTGTTCTGGGTGAACAGGTTGTAGGCGATGCGCACGGTCAGCTGATCATCGCGATGCAGCTGCTCGATGACCTGGTAGTCCTCGGGGTAGTTCTGGAAACCGCCTCCGGCGTCGATCACCGAGGTGATGCCCAGGCGGTTCAGCTCGCGCATGAAATGGCGGGTTGAATTGGCCTGGTACTCGACCGGCAGCTTCGGCCCCTTGGCCAGGGTCGCATACAGGATCAATGCATTCGGCTTGGCCAGCAGCAGGCCGGTCGGGTTGCCCAGCGAATCGCGCACGATCTGCCCGCCGGGCGGGTCCGGCGTTTCCTTGGTATAGCCACAGGCACGCAACGCGGCGCGATTGAGCAGCGCGCGGTCGTACAGGTGCAGCAGGAACACCGGCGTATCCGGAGCGATGTCGTTCAGTTCCTGCAGGCTCGGCAGGCGCTTTTCGGTGAACTGGGTCGCGGTGAATCCACCGACCACGCGCACCCACTGCGGCGCGGGCGTGCGGTCAACCTGCGCCTTCAGCATGGCCATCGCATCGGCCAGTGAACGCAGGCCATCCCAGCGCAGTTCCAGGTTGTAGTTCAGGCCACCGCGGATCAGGTGGGTGTGGCTGTCATTGAGGCCGGGCACGATGCGCCGCCCCTGCGCGTCGACGATCGTGGCTTCGCCGCCCCAACCGCGCATGATGTCCTCGTCGCTTCCCACGGCAACGATGCGGCCGTTCTGCACGGCCAGTGCCTGCGCATGCGGCTGTTGCGGATCAAGCGTGGTGATGCGTGCGTTGCGGATGACCAGTGTGCTCATGCGACGCTCCTTGGAAGGGGATTGGATGGCCGCGGCGGTACCGCCAGTCAGGCCCAGCGCCAGCGCGGCACTGGTGGCCAGCACCACATTGCGGCGGCCAGGATCGAGAGGTTCGTTGTTCACGCGATGTCTCCAGAAAGAAGCAGACCATCCACCGCCCATGCACCGGGCCCGGCCAGGGCGATGGCCAGCAGTGCCAGCGTCCACAACAACGGATACTCGGCCCCGCCGCGCATCCAGAACCACCCGTTGCGCAGCGCCAGCAGGGCGGTGAAGGCGATGAAGGCGGCAGCGACAAGCGCGGCGATCCGGGCCTGCCAGCCCAGCATCACAGCGCTACCGGCCACCACCTGCAGCAGCGCCAGCAGCAGTGGCAGCGGCGCCGACGACGGCAGACCGAAGCCACGCAGTTCGCCGGCAAAACCTGCCAGGCCCGGCCCGTTGAACCAGCCGAACAACTTGCCCAGCGCATGCGGCAGCAGGAATCCTCCCGCCGCCACCCGCAGGATCAACAAGGCCAGGTCGAGGCCATGGCCATCGCGCACGCTCAGTGCCCGCCTTCCTGCGCGCCGAACATGGTCTTGGCGTACTGGATGCCGACGCCATAGCCACCCGCATGGTCACGGGCGATGCCGGTGGTCAGGTCGTAGGTTTCAGCACGCGCCCAGTCGCGCTGCAGTTCCAGCAGGTACTGCACGCTGGTGATCGGCACGGCACCGGCCTGCACCATGCGGGCGATCGCACGTTCGTGCGCCTCTTCGCTGACATCGCCGCAGGCATCGGTGATCACGTAGACCTCAAATCCCTGCTCCAGCGCCGACAGCGCCGGGCCGACGATGCACACACTGGTCCACAAGCCGGCGAGCACCAGCCGACGCTTGCCGATGCGGTTCACCTCATCGATCACCGGCTGGTCTTCCCAGGTGTTCATCGACGTGCGATCGAACACCGCCTGGCCGGGGAAGATCGCCGGCAGCTCCGGGAACATCGGGCCGGAGAACGACTTCTCGGCCACCGTGGTCAGCACCACCGGCACCTTGAAACCCTTGGCGCCCTTGCTGATCAACGACACGTTGTTGCGCAGCGCGGAGATGTCGATGGTGTGGGTGGCAAATGCCATCTGCGACTGGTAGTCGATCAGTATCAGGGCGTGGTCGGCCGGTGACAGCAGTGCTTTGGCGGGGGTGGCGGTGGCGAGGCTCATGGGTGGACTCCGGTGGAGGAAACAACAGGGGGCTGGGAACGTGCCGCGCCATCGGCCAGGTACTGGCCGGGACTGCAGCCGGTCTCGGCGCGGAAGCTGCGGACGAAGTGGCTCTGGTCGAAAAAGCCAAGATGCTGGGCCAGGCAGGTCATCGACTGCGCGGCCGTCGGCAGCAGCTGCGTGGCGCGTTCGATGCGCCGACGGCGCACGTAACGCAGCGGACTGGCGCCGGTACCCATGCGGAACAACCGCACCAGATGGAACCGGCTTACGCAGGCAACGGCAGCCAGCTCGGTCACCCGCAGCGGCTGCGACAGGTGCTCGTCGATGTAGCGCAGCGCACGCTGCAGGGCAGCCGACTGGTGCGGTGCCAACGTGGTTGCGGACAGGGCAGGAGGCTGGACGGTAGCCATGAAGGAGCGCCGCGACGGGAGCACCCATGGTGTGCCGCCGGCTGCGATCGCCCTACCCCCGTCGGTCGAGGCCGGCGCTCACCCATTCGGGGGAGGCCGGCGCTGCAGCAGGCGGCGGCCGAACAACCGCGCATCCAGCGATACGCGCCCGGCCCCAGCATGAGCAGGGCCAACGGCAGCAGCAGCCAGGGCAGCGCCGCGCCCTGTCCGTACAACCCCGGCACCGCCAGCATCACCGCCAGCGGGGTCAGCAGCCCAGGCAGCAGCAGGCCGATCGCCGCCAGGCACAGCAGTCCCGGCACACCGGCCGGACTTCCGCCCGCCAACAGCCCTCCTGCCACGCACAGGCGCAGCCACAGCAATCCCAGTCCGGGGCCGCGGTCAGGGAACATCACATACAAGCGCTGCATCGCCGGGCTCCGTCATCCATCACGGCGTGATAGCGGACACCGAAGCGGTACGCCTACCCCGAACGGGTCACCCCGGCCTGCCCCGCACCTGCCAGAATGACCGCATGCGTGGCCGCCCCTTCCCCTTCCTGCGTCGCCTGCCGGCGCTGCTGTCGTGCCTGCTGTTGTTGACTGCCCTGCCCGTCTTCGCCGTGCAGCAACCCGCAGTGAGCGATGGCATGCCCGGCTATCAGCACACCGCCTGGCGCGTCGGCCAGGGCGCCCCGGGGGATATCTGGGATATCGTCCAGGACCGCCAGGGCATGTTGTGGCTGGCGACGGGTTCGGGCCTGTACCGCTTCGACGGCCGGCGTTTCGAGCGGCAGGCCGCACCGGCGGGCACCCGTTTTCCCTCCACCAACATGGTCACCCTCGGCCTCGATGGCGACGATGGTGGCCTGTGGATCGGCTACTTCCAGGCAGGCATCAGCCAGTTCACGCAGGAACGCCTGCGCAGCTTCGGCCGCCCGCAGGGCGTGCCGGTGGGTGTTGTCCCCCGCTTCGCGCATGACCGCAACGGCCGCCTGTGGGCTGCCGTCAATGGCGGCCTGCGCTGGTTCGATGGACATCGCTGGCAGGAGCCGCCGGCTTCCTTCGGCCTGCCGCAGAGACGCGTGCAATGGGTGCTGCAGGACCGCCACGGCACATTCTGGGTGCTGGCGGACCTGCAGATATGGCGTCGCCCTCCTGGCGCGGCCCGCTTCGAAGCCACCGGCATCGCGGTCTCGCAGATGGCCTCGCTGGTCGAGAGCCCGCGCGGCGAAATCTGGCTGGCCGACCGCGTGCGCGGCACGTCGCCGCTGGCCAACGCGCATGGCCTGTTGCCCGCCGAGGAACGTGAAGCACGGCGGCTGCCCGGGCTGGTCGCCTCGCGCCTGCAGTTCACGGCCGACGGGGCCCTGTGGGCCACGCTCAGCCCGCACGGTGGCGTGGCCCGGGTCACCTTCGACGGCCAACAGGCTGTGCGCATGGAGCGCTTCGATGCCGCGCAGGGCCTTACCGCGACGTCGGCAGTGCCGGTCCTTGCCGATCGCGAAGGCAACATCTGGGTAGGCACCAACCTCGGCCTCAACCGCTTCCGTGCGCACAGCGTGCAGACCTTGGCGGTGGGCCCTACCGATCCGTACCGGTCATTGGTACGCGCCATTGATGGCCGGGTGTATGGCTATGGCGAAGACCTGAAGCTGTTCGACCTGCGGCGTCCGCTGCTGGGCGGCAGCGCTGCGCAGCTGCAGGCCGCGGCACGGCAGGCACCCACTCCGGTATGGCAGTTCGACTGGATCAATCTGGCGCGCACCGTCAGCGGCCACACCACCCTCATACCGCTGCCGGCACCGTTCACCGGGCAGCCACTGCACGCCCTGCTGTTTGCCGATGCGGACCAGGCCTGGGCCTGCGCCGGCGAGCGCGCGGTGCTGCACTACACGGACAACCGCTGGCGTCGCGAAACCCGGCTTCCCGAGCAGGCCTGTTCGTCGCTGGCGCGTACCGATGACGGTGCGCTGCTGCTGGGCTACGCCGATGGCACCCTGCGCCGCCTGCACGGCGCTACGGTCAACTCCTACGACGCCACCGAAGGGCTGTCGGTAGGCCCGGTAACCGCGTTGCTGCAGCACAAGGATCTGCTGCTGGTCGCTGGCGAGGCCGGCCTGGCCGCGCGTTTCGGCAACGGCCGCTTCCTGCCGGTGCGCACCGACATGGCCGGCGTGCTGGAAGGCATCACCGGCATGGTCGCCGATGCGAACGGGCTGCTCTGGCTCAATGGCAGCCGCGGCCTGGTGCGGTTGCAGGTTGCCACCCTGCGCAGCGCGCTGCGCAACGACCAGGCGATAGCCCCCCGCCTGTTCGACGCGGTTGACGGCATGCCGGGCATCGCCCTGCAGAGCGGCCCCATCCCCACTGCGGTACTGGCGGCTGATGGCCTGCTGTGGCTTGCCACCAATCAAGGCCTGGCGTGGCTGGACACGCGGCAGTCGCACATCAACACCATGGCGCCTGGCGTGCGCATCGGTGACGTGCTGTATGGCAGTACACAGGCCCCGTTGCAGGAGGGACTGCGCCTTCCGGCCGGCACTACCCAGCTGCAGATCGACTATGTCGCGCTGTCGCTGGCGCGGCCGGAGCGCAACCGCTACCGCTACCGACTGTCCGGCGTGGACGACGCTTGGCAGGAGGCCGGCGCGAGCACGCGCGCCTATTACACCAACCTCGCACCGGGCCATTACCGCTTCGAGGTGGAAGCAGCCAACGAAGATGGCATCTGGAGCAGCACGCCAGCCAGCCGCAGCTTCCACATCGCACCGACGTTCCTGCAGACCGCCTGGTTCAAACTGTTGTGCGTCTGCGTGGTGATGGCTGCGCTGGCGCTGGCCGTGCGGGTCCGCAGCCGGCAGCTGGCGGCATTGTTCCGCGCCCGCCTGCAGGAACGCAACGGCGAGCGCGAGCGCATTGCGCGCGATCTGCACGACACCCTGCTGCAGGGCAGCCAGGGACTCATCCTGCGCCTGCACGCCATCAGCCAGTCGGCACAGACACCAGAGCCGGTACGCACCCAGCTGGAATCGGCGATGCTGCTGGCCGAGCGCAATCTGGCCGAAGGCCGGGAACGGGTCAACGCGCTGCGCGACGCACCGTTTGCCGGCCGCGATCTCGCCTCTGCACTGGCCGACGTGCATGCCGAATATGCAGGCCAAGGCACCAATCCACTGCGTTTGACCATGGAAGGCACCCCGCCGCCGCTGCAGGCCGAAGCCGCCGAGGAAGTGTTCCTGATCGGGCGCGAGGCCATCCGCAACGCGCTGCGGCATGCGCAGGCCAGTGCCATCGAAGTGGAACTGTCCTACGGCACGCGCTGCTTCCTGCTGCATGTGCGCGACGATGGCGTCGGCATCGCCAATGACAATGCCGGCGGCGGACACTGGGGCATGCAGGGCATGCGCGAGCGCGCACAACGGCTGGGTGCGGAGCTGCAGTTGTGGACACGCCCCGGCCTGGGTACCGAAGTCGCACTGTCCGTGCCGGCGCGTCGCTTGTATCACCGACATCCAGCGCGTTGGCGTTGGCCCTGGAGCAGAACCTCCCATGACTGAATCCCTTCCTCCCATCGGCGTGCTGGTGGTTGATGACCATCCGCTGTTGCGCGATGGCCTGGCCGCACTGCTCGGCGCACATGCCGACCTGCGCCTGCTCGGCGAAGCAGCCGACGGCGAGGAAGCCCTTGCCCGCTACCAGCAGCTGCGCCCGGATGTGGTGCTGATGGACCTGCAGATGCCACGCATGGATGGCGTGGAAGCAATCGTGCGGATCCGTGCGATCGATCCCCGCGCACGCATCATCGTGCTGACAACCTACCGCGGCGACGTGCGCGCCGTGCGCGCGCTGCAGGCCGGTGCCAGCGCCTACCTGCTGAAGGACATGCTGCGCCACGAACTGGTGGCCACCATCCGCACCGTGGCCAGTGGCCGTCGCGCACCGATACCGGCGGAAGTGGCGGCCAGCATCGCCGCGCACGTGGTGGAAGACCGGCTGTCGCCACGCGAAACCGAAGTGCTGCGCCACGTGGCCGGCGGCCTGTCGAACAAGCGCATCGGCGAACGCATGCAGATTTCCGAGCAGACGGTGAAGGCACACATGAAGAGCCTGATGGAAAAACTGGGCGTTGGCGACCGGACCCACGCGGTAACCCAGGCACTGCGTCGCGGAATCATCAGCCTGGATGACACCGGTCAGGAGTGAAGGGGTTTCGGCCGGGCTGCGCCCGGCACCCGCCGAATCAACGGCCGAAGCAACGGCAACTGCAACAGCAACAGCGGGTTTTCTGCGGGATGGCGGGGTGGGTCCGGTGGCAGGGGCCGCTACAAGTACGTCCATGTAAGCTCGGTCGCCGCATCCATGCGGCTCACGCCCCTGCCACCGGACCCACCCCGCCTTCGAC
>NZ_JBYTEK010000010.1:0-7939 GCF_058783335.1 Stenotrophomonas sp. FW305-C-20-S1
TACGTCCCTGTAAGCTCGGTCGCGCCATCCATGGCGCTCACGCCCCCGCAACCGGACCCACCCCGCCTTCGACAGATCTCCGCAATCTGTCGGGATGGCATGACTTGCTCTTGGTGGGTGTCGACCCTGGTCGACACGTAGATCCACGCCATGCGTGGATGCTCTTTGATGAATTGTCGACTATTCGATTTCGATGGAGATTCATCCACGCATGGCGTGGATCTACCAGATTGCGGAAATCTGTCAGAGGTGGGGCGGTGTGGGTAGGCAGGACCGTTGGCGCCATGGATGGCGCCATCGAGCCCCCATGGATGGGTTTACGGCGTGTCCTGCCTGCCCATACCGCCCCGCCATCCCACTGACTGCCAGCTGTTGCTGTTGCTTCGGCCTCTGCGGGTGCCGGGCGCCGCCCGGCCGAACCCCCGTTACCTCAACAGTTGCGCGGTCATGCCCAGCGGCCGTGCATGCTCATCCATGTGCAGGGTGATGGCCTTGGCACCGAACATCTGTTCGGCAAGCTGATCGCTGGCACCCAGCGAATGGGCGATCTCCGCACGACTTGCGTCCTCGTGCGGGCCGCGCCGTTCCTTGCCGGAGAAGCGGTAGCGGTTGTACTCGGCCCAGGCGATCAGCAGCAGCGCACAGCACGCCAGGATCACCGGCAGGGCGATGATCACGAACGGGTCCAGGTGCTGCTTGCGCTCGTACAGCTGCAGCCACGCCAGCTGCCCACCGAGCAACCAGGACACCAGCGTGACCAGCGGTGCCCACAGGTAGAAGTAGAACCCCCAGAATGCCAGGGTCACAAAGCCCCAGGCAGTGCGTTGCAGCCGGGGCTGCTTGCGCGGTTTCTGGATCAGGCGCGAGTCGAAGCGGTTGGACGGCGTCCTGGCAGTCGTCTGGCGATGTGCGTTCATCGGATACCTCTGTCTGGGCTGACCCAGGTGGCTCGCTTGCCACGCCGCCGGAGAAGGGTCTTCGGCAGCGCCACCAGCGTGGTGAACAGGCTGATCAACCAGTACGCCATCGGGTACCAGATGACCCAGAAATAGTTGCGGCCGATATGCGTTTCGTAACGCCTGTCGATGATCAGGCTGCTGGCGAACTGCAGCAGGCAGACCAGGGCCAGGATCACGCCATGCCATTGCGGCAGCAACGTGTCGATGTACAGCGACGGCGGCATGGGGATGAACTTACCCACTGCCCACAGCAGGATGATCACCAGCATGGTGTAGGCCCACAGCACGCTGAGGATGTATTCCAGCAGCACGCCCCACATCCGCCGCTTGCGCCAGCTGAACAACGAGGAGCCGTGGCGCAGCAGGACTTCCACGCCGCCCTGTGCCCAGCGCAGTCGCTGCCGCCACAGGCCCTTCAGCGTTTCCGGCATCAGGATGAAGCACAGCGCATTGGGCTCGTAACGGATGTCCCAATGATCCAGCTGCAGCCGCCAGCTGATGTCGATGTCCTCGGTGACCATGTCATCGGCCCAGTAGCCGATGCGGTGCAGGGCGGTGCGACGGAACGCGGCAATGACGCCGGATACGGTGAAGATGCGGCCGTACACGCGTTGGGCGCGCTTGATCATGCCGATGATCGAGGAGAACTCCGCCACCTGCAGGCGGCCGAGCAGGGTGGAGCGGTTGCGGATGCGCGGGTTGCCGGTCACCGCACCCACGCGTGGGCCGCTGGTCAGGTGCCAGACCATCCAGTGCATGGCGAACTCTTCCAGCATGGCATCACCATCGATGCACACCAGGTACTCCGATCTCGCGGCCAGCGCGCCCATGCGCAACGCGTTGGCCTTGCCCAGGTTGCGGTCCAGGTGGACCACGCGCAGGCGCGGATGAAGCGCTGCAAGCGCGTCCAGGCGGGTGCCGGTGTCGTCGGTGCTGCCATCGTTGATGGCGATCACCTCAAAGTCCGGATAGCGCTGGGCCAATGCCGCGCCGAGGGTGTCGTCCAGGTTCGCCGATTCGTTGTGGCACGGGATCAGCAGGCTGGCGAACGGATACTCCGCCATCGGTGGTGGGTCGTTGCGCGGCCGCGACTTCCGCTCACGGCGGAAGAAGTAGTACAGGCCCCCGGACATCCAGAAGAACGCCATCACCATGGGGTAGAAGAAGGCGAACTGGAACATGGCGTTGAGCCACGGATTCATGTCCACGTCACTTCTCCGGGTACGGGAAGTTGCGCGCGGACATCGCCGCGCGTGCATCCTGGGTCGACGGCTTGTCGGCGATGAAATCGTCCGGGTACCACGCGAAATGGCGCACGCCCTGTGCCTGCAGGCGGCGGATCTGCGCGCGCAGCTGTTCGCCGCTGATCGGCCGCTGCGTGCGCCAGTCCACGGTCTGCAGCTCGAACATCGTGTGCTTCAGCTCGGGGTCGTGCGCACGCACGGCCACCACCAGCTTGTCCAGCCAACGCTGCGGGCGGCGGCTGCCTTCCATCCATGGCATCGCCATCAGCGCGGTGCGGTCGTAGGCCTTGTTGAACAGGTCCAGGCGCTGGGCGAACCACGCCGCGCTCTGCGGCTCCAGCACCGGCTGCGCGTACAGGTTGCGCACGGTGCCCAGCTTGGGGCGCCAGCGTTGTGCGCTGTCACGCAGTTCCAGGGTGAAATCAATCAGCGCCTGGGTGCGGCCGCCGTCGCTGCCTTCCTGCGGCAGCTGGGCCAGTTCGGTATCGCGCACGTAGCCGTCATCGTGGAACAGCAGGCCTTCGAAATACGAATTGATCGCCAGGTCTTCGTAGATGTCCTTGATGATCTGCCGTGCCTGCGGCTTGGTGAAATCCAGGCGGTACATGCCATCGCGTTCCGGGCTCTGGATGCCCAGCGCCGCACGCTGCGCGGCGTCGGGCAGTTCATAGCCCAGCACAGGCAACCACGCATACACCTTCACCCCGGCACGGGTTTTCAGCTGCCAGGCGACGCGGTTGAACAGGTCCGCGCGCATCGGCAGGTGGCGGTTCGGGAAGTACAGGGCATCGGCGGTGTTGTTGCCGTCCGGATCGGCGAAGGCCTGCAGGTAGACATGGGTCGGGCCGATCCGCTTCACCCGCTCGATCAGCGCATCCAGGTTGCGCGCCTGCTGTGCAGGGTCGCTGTCGTAGACCGAGTCCATATCGATCTGCAGTGCACGGGTACCGTCCAGATTGACGTTGCGGCGCAGCTCGAAGGCCAGCGAGGTGATGTTCGGATTGCTGGTCACCAGCAGGCGTGCCAGGCCATGCAGGTCGGCCGTCACCGGCGTGCTGCGACCTTCCAGGTCGAAGGACACCGGCATGCCCAGCTGCTCGGCGATGTCGTTGCTCAACTGGTTGTAGGCGGCATACGGCCAGACGATCGCTTTCGGGCGTACACCCAGTTCCTTCTCGATGCGCTGCACGCTGCGGCCGAGATCGTCGCGCAGGCGCTTCTCGTACTCCTGCGCGCTTTCATAGCGCTGCGCCTTGGGGTCGTAGATGCGGGTGATCACCGCCGGGGTCTGGTTGCCCTGCGGGTTGGACTGCACGCCGTGGTGCAGGTTGTCGGTATGGCTGGCCAGTTCGATCAGGCCGCTGGCCTGCATCTCGCGCAGCTGGTCCCAGGTCAGGAAGTCGTCATGGCCGAAGGGACGGTAGCCGTAGTCGATGGTGCGGCCCGGTGCCATGTCCACGTAGTCGGTGATCACCGCCACCAGCGCCGGATAGTTGTACGCGCGCAGCAGCGGATAGACGCGGCTGTACACGCTGCGCAGGCCGTCGTCGAAGGTCAGCAGCACCGGCCGTGGCGGTAGCGTTGCTTCACCGCGCGAGGCCTTGATCAGCTGTGACAGCGACACCGGGTGATAGCCATGCGCGGACAGCCAGTCCAGGTGCGCGGCGAAGTTCTGCGTGCTGACCGCGTAGGCGTCGCCGTCGGATTTTTCCAGCACATCATCGCGCACGTCGTGGTAGCTGAGGACCAGCAGGCCGTTGTCGGCCGCGTCCAGTTCCGCGGCCGAGCTGGCGCGCTGGGCTGCGGCAGGCAGGGCGAGGGCCAGCAGCGCCAGCAGCAGTACGGTCGTCAGGTTGCGAAGCATCCGTTCCATCTCATTCTCCCCAGCGCAGCGCGGCATCGAAGCCGATATGTCGTTCACGTTGGCCGTCGTAGACCGGCCGCGACCAACTCACGCCGTACTCGAGGATCCGCCCTTGATCGAACTGCCATTCGTGGCGATAGGCCACGGTTGGAATGATTGAACTGCCAAAACCTTCCTGCCAGTAGTTGCCCACCGACACCGTCAGGCGATGGCGGAAGTGGCGCTCGTAATGGCGCCACAGCTGTTGGTCGATGCGCAGGCCCACTTCCACCGAGCGATCCCGCGAGGGGTTGAAGTAGGGCGCATCGTCGCGGCTGCCACGGCTGGTGTAGACGCTGCCCAGGCCATCGATCAACAGGCGCGGGCGGGTGAACAGCCGTTGTTCGATCGCACTGTTCAGCGTATCGCGGCGGTTGCCATCGTCGTAACGGAACTGGCTGCCACCGAAGCTCCAGTGGGTGCGCTCGTTGCGCGTGTAGTCCACTGCAACCGCAACGCTGTCGGCGGTGATGCCGGCCACGCGTGCCTGCATCGAGGCTTCCGGATCATTGCGGGCAGCGGTCACGCCGGCATGCCAGCGATCGTTGAACTGCCAGCCGAAGCCGCCGCGCAGGCCGGTGTCGCCGATGCTGTCGTTGGGGCGCATCACCGCCGCCTCGGCATCGAGGCGGTCGAAGCGGTAGCGCACGCCGGCACCGATCCACAGCGGGTCGATGTCCTGGTCCTGGAAGCTGACCGAACGGCGGTCGGCGAAGGCAAACAGGCGCCAGCGGTCGTTGAGAACCGGCGAGGCCACTTCCACGCCGTAGTGCAGGTCGTCGTTGCCCAGCGGCGAGGTGCCGCCACCGCCGGAACTGCGGCCACCCTCGACCTTGGCCAGCAGCTGCCAGCCGCGATGGGCGCGCCAGTCACGGTCCATGCGTTGCACCGCCGGCTGGCTTGGATAGCGTGCCAGCAGGTCGTCATGCAGCGGCCGCGCCAGGTCGTCGCGTTGCAGCTGCACGTAGGATTCGTACATGCCCAGGCGCGGCGCGATGTCACGCGGGTCCAGGGTATAGGCCATCTGGTGGCGCTCAAGCGCCCGCCGTGGCCAGCCGCGCATCTGGTAGACGCTGCCCAGTGAAGTCTGCAGGCTGCCATTGCCCGGGCCGACCTCGACCAGGGCTTCCAGTTCGCGCTGGGCCGTGGGCAGGTCGCCGCTGTAGGCCCGCACCATCCCCAGGTTCAGGTCGGCCTCGTAACGCGCCCAGTTCTGGAAGGGGGTCTTGCCGCCGCCCCAGCGCCAGGCCGGTTCGTCCTTCTGCCAGGCCTGCAGGTAGCCCACCGCCTTCTCCGCCTGCTCGGTTTCCAGATAGGCATAGGCCAGCTCCGAGCGTGTCTCGAAGCGTGAGGGATCGTTCTTTGCGGCGGCCTCCAGCAAGGGAATGGCCTCCTCCGGGTTCTGGGTGGCCATCAGCGAGTCGCCTACGGCTGGCAGCACGTAATCGGGCAGGGCATGGCCTTCGCGCTGCAGCGCCCGCGCCTCGTCGCGCACCTGCGCGTGGCGGGCCAGGCGGTTGAGCAGGATCAGCCGGTCCATGCGGATACGCAGCGGCGCCTGCGCCTGCGCGGTGCCATCGCGCTCGACGTACTGCTCCATTTCCGCCAGCGAAGCCTCGGCCTCGACCAGCCGGGTGTCTTCGCTTTCCCCGTAGGCCAGGCTCCAGTTGACCAGCTTGGCCACGTAGTTGGCCTCCAGCCGCGCTTTCTGCTCCTGGTCGAACAGGTTGGGCCGGGCCTGGTAAAGCCGCCAGGCGCGATGGGCGTTGCCGATGTCGCCCAGGGTCAGGACCTGCAGCTTGTACAGCAGGTCGTCGTTGGGCTCGCGCAGCTGCGCCCGCTCGATCGCTGCCAGTGCATCGACCCAGCGTGCCTGGTCACGGTAGTGCCCGATCTCGGCGAGCCGGTCGGCGCGCGTGATGACGGTGGGCGGCGAGGCCGCGTGGGCCCAGCACGCCAGAGTGGCGCAGGCCAGGCCGACGCACAGCGCCAGCGGACGATGAACAACCATGAGACCCCCTAAGCATCCATTGCTGAACGATGTGCTCAAAAGTGTGACGCACATCACATGCCAACTATAGCTGACGCTCTGCCAAAGCGCCTACTTCCTATCCGTACCTTGTTGACGGAGAGTCCTTGGATGACCGGCCAGCCCTGTCGCAACGCGTTGTCGCGCATACACTTTTCTGCTGTCCACTGTGGAACGGCACGGGGCAGCGAGGGGCCGCCCGGGGCCGCCCTGTGGGGGCGTACCACGCTGGCAGGGCCGGTTCTGGACACGAAACGGGTCAGCTTTGGACACGCTACGTCACCCGCTGCGGTGGCGGTGTGTAGATCGCGGTAGTGGGGTGTGTGGGTCCAGCTTCACGGCGGCGGGCGTCAGCCCGCCGGTCCGGTCACCACAGGTCTTCCAGCTTGCGCGGCTTGCAGGCCACCCACGAGGCGCACAGCATCAGCAGCGCGCAGCCGAACAGGAAGGCGAAGGGCAGGGTCCAGCCCTCGCTGACGGTATGCAGCCAGCCGACCAGGAACGGGCCCAGGCAGCTGAAGCTGTAGCCCACGCCCTGCATGAAGCCGGACAGGGCCGCCGAACCGGTGGGGGTGCGCGTGCGCAGATTGATCAGGGTCAGCGCCAGCGGGAACGTGGACGGCCCGACGCCCAGCAGGCAGGCCCACAGCAACGGCGCCTTCATCGGGGCGAACAGCAGGCCGGCGAAGGCGATGACGAAGGCGGAGAAGCCGATCAGCACCAGCGGGAAGGGATTCTGCAGGCGCACCGCCAGCGATGGGATCACCAGCGATGGCAGCAGGCCCAGTGCCGAAAACACCGCAACCATCACCCCGCCGAAGGCGGGCGTGGCGCCGGCTTCGACCACGATGCGCGGCAGCCAGGTGAACATCGAATAGGTCATCAGCGAGGTCATGCCGAACATCAGCGTCATGCTCCAGCCCAACGAGGTACGCCAGACCTTGCCGTGCGGCTGCGCGGTGGGATCGCTGCTGTCCAGCACGGGCCTGGGCGCACTGCGTGCCAGCAGCATCCATGGCAGGGTCGCAGCCAGCGCCAGCAGCGCCCACATGCCCAGCGACACCCGCCAGCCTGCGGCGTTGGCCACCGGCACCGCCAACAGCGCCGGCATCATCGTGCCCAGCTGCAGCACGCTGATGTACAGCGTGCTCATGGTGCCGACCTTGTTGGCGAAGTAGCGCTTCACCAACGGCGGCACCACCACGTTGCCGATGCCCATGCCCGCCAGTGCGATCACCGAGCCCAGCAGCAGGGTGCCGACATTGCCGGCGCTGGAGCGCAGCAGCAGGCCGGCGGCAGCCATCAGCATCGCCAGCAGGGTGGTGCGCTCAAGGCCCAGGCGTCGTGCCAGCGCCGGGGTGGCGACGCCGAACAGAGCGAACGACGCGGTCGGCAGCATGCCCAGTACGCCGGTCATGGTGGTGCCGAAGCCGAACTGCTGGCCCAGCACGTCCAGCAACGGGGTGATGGAGGTGACGGCGGTACGCAGGTTGACCGCCGCCAGCAGGATCGCGGCGAACGCCAGCACGCGCCCGTGCAGCAGTGGTGGCGAAGGGGAGGTGGGCGAGGTCATGCGGTGTTCCTTGCAGGTGGCGCACGCCATGCAGAATGACGTGCAGCGCCCGCACCGGGCGCGGCCGGTGTGGCAGGTGGGGGAGTGGCGGCCATTGTACGTGGCCGGGCCGGGTCAGGTCCCCGGCGACATGTGCTGATGGCGGCGTAGCCGGGTGTCCCGGATTCCAGGTACAAAAAAACCCGGAGGACACTGATGTCTTCCAGGCTTCTTGGTGACCACCGGAGTGGT
>NZ_JBYTEK010000010.1:8039-133809 GCF_058783335.1 Stenotrophomonas sp. FW305-C-20-S1
CGGGGAGACAGGATTCGAACCTGCGACCTCTACGTCCCGAACGTAGCGCTCTACCAGACTGAGCTACACCCCGAAGGGAGCCGCCTATTCTAGCCATTTCCCCCGATGGCGGCAAGGGGGAAGACCGTTCTGCTTCGCTGCCGTGGCAGCGACTCCTGCGGGAACAAAAAAGCCTGGAAGACTTCACCAGGCTTCAATGCGACCACCGAAGTGGTCGGGGAGACAGGATTCGAACCTGCGACCTCTACGTCCCGAACGTAGCGCTCTACCAGACTGAGCTACACCCCGAAGGAGCCGCCAAGAATACGGTGTGAAGGCCGTATCGGCAACCCTTTTTTACAGTTTCAACGCACTTCCTTGTCGGCGCGGGCGCTTTCGCGCGCTTCGAACCACATCCCGTTGAGGATGGCCACGACCGAAGCCAGGCCGGCGCCGAGAATCCAAGCGAAATACCACATGGTCAATCTCCTGTGTGCGAGGGGTGTGCCGACCCTGGGCCGGCACACGGGCAATCAGTACGCGTTGGGGTTGTCGTCCATGTCCTCGACCGTCGTCTTGCCCTTCAGCACGCGGTACACCCAGGTGGTGTAGGCGAGGATGATCGGCAGGAAGATGGCCGTGGCCAGCAGCATGACCCACAGCGTGAGGTGGCTGGACGAACTGTCCCAGACGGTCAGGCTGGAGGTGGGCTGGCTGGAGGACGGCAGCAGGAACGGGAAGATCGCAAAGCCGACGGTGAGGATGATGCCGGCAATGGACGCGCCCGAGGCGATGAAGGCCAGGCCGCCACGACGCGCGCGAAGCAGCACCGCGCTGGCAAGCGCACCCAGCAGGCCCAGCACCGGGAACACCAGCGTTGCCGGCATGCTGCTGTAGTTGCGCAGCCAGCCACCTGCGGCGGACCCCAGTTCGGCGGTCTTCAGCAGCGGATTGGTCGGCCCGTCGGTCACCACCTGCGAAGTGATCTGGTAGCCCGGCAGGCCGAAGGCCACCCAAGCGCCGGCAGCGGCGAACAGCACGAAGCTGATGATGGCGGCGATGCTGCCATAGCGCGCCGCACGTTCGGCCACCGGGCCGTCGGTCTTCAGCACCAGCATGGCCGCACCGTGCGACACCAGCATGGCCACGCTGATGAGGCCGGCGATGAGCGCGAACGGTGTGAGCAGGCCGAAGAACGAACCGGTGTAGGTCACGCGCAGGGTGTCATCGAAGTGGAACGGCACACCCAGCAGTACGTTGCCCACGGCGACGCCGGCAATCAGGCCCGGCAGCAGGCCACCGACGAACAGCACGCGGTCCCAGTTGTCGCGCCAGCGCTTGGAAGGCAGCTTGCTGCGGTACTTGAAGCCGACCGGGCGCAGGATCAGCCCGAACAGCATCGCGAACACCGCCAGGTAGAAGCCGGAGAAGCTGACCGCATACAGCGGCGGCCATGCGGCGAAGATCGCGCCGCCACCCAGCACCAACCAGACCTGGTTGCCTTCCCAGACCGGGCCGACGGTGTTGATCACCAGCCGGCGTTCTTCATCGGTCTTTGCCACGAACGGCAGCAGCGTGCCGACGCCGAGGTCGAAACCATCCATGACGGCCCAGCCGACCAGCAGGATGCCGAGCAGCAGCCACCAGATCACGCGGAGCGTGGTGTAATCAAGTGCAATGAATTCCATCTGGATTCTCCTGCCTCAGGCCTGGCCGGGGGCAACGGCATTGGGGGAAACAGGGCGGATGTCGGCCTGCAGCGTCGGCAGGATGTCGTCCGGGCCCTTGCGGACCGCCTTCAGCATCAGCTTGATTTCGATGATCAGCAGCACCGTGTACAGGCTGGTGAACACCGCCAGCGTGGTCAGGATTTCATGCAGTGCCAGGCCCGATGCCGCGTAGAAAGTGGGCAGCACGCCATCCACCGCCCACGGCTGGCGGCCGTACTCGGCCACGAACCAACCGCATTCGATCGCGATCCACGGCGCCGGCAGGCTCCACACGGCCAGCTTCAGGAACCAGCGCTTGTCCTGGAAGTTGTTGCGGCACGAGAAGTAGAAGGCCAGCGCGAAGAAGGCGATCAGGTAGAAGCCCAGCCCGGCCATGATACGGAAGGTCCAGAACAGCGGCGCCACGCGCGGTACGGTATCCATCGCGGCCTTGGAGATTTCCTCCGGCGTCGCGTTGAGGATGTCCTCGCGGTAACGCTTCAGCAGCAGGCCATGGCCGAGGTCCTGCCAATGGCGATCGAACATTTCACGCGCTGCAAGATCGGTCTTGTCCTTCTTCACCCGTTCCAGTGCGCCATAGGCGATCTGGCCACCGCGGATGCGGTGCTCCGCACGCTCCACCAGCTCCAGGATGCCCGGAATCGGCTGATCCAGCGAACGGGTGGCGATCAGGCCCATCAGGTATGGGATCTTGATCGCGTAGTCGTTGGTGTGGGTGTCCTGGTTGGGAATGCCGAAGGCGGTGAAGTCGGCCGGCGCACGCTCGGTCTCCCACATCGCTTCGATCGCCGCCAGCTTCATCTTCTGGTGCTCGCTGGCGGCATAGCCGCTCTCGTCACCCAGCACCACCACCGACAGCGAGGACAGCAGGCCGAAGGCCGCGGCGACCGCGAACGAACGGCGGGCCATGTCCCTGTGCTTGTTGCGCAGCAGGTACAGGGCGCTGATGGACATCACGAAGATCGCACCGGTCACGTAACCGGCACTGACGGTGTGCACGAACTTGGCCTGCGCCACCGGGTTCAGCAGCACCGCGGCGAAGTCGACCACTTCCATGCGCATGGTTTCCGGGTTGAACACCGCACCGGTCGGGTTCTGCATCCAGCCGTTGGCGATCAGGATCCACACCGCCGACAGGTTGGTGCCCAGCGCCATCAGCCAGGTCACGGTGAGGTGCTTGACCGGGCTCAGGCGCTTCCAGCCGAAGAAGAACAGGCCGATGAAGGTCGCTTCCAGGAAGAACGCCATCAGGCCTTCGATGGCCAGCGGCGCACCGAAGATGTCACCCACGTAGTGGCTGTAGTACGACCAGTTCATGCCGAACTGGAACTCCATCACCAGGCCGGTGGCCACGCCGATGGCGAAGTTGATGCCGAACAGGGTGCCCCAGAACAGGGTCATCTGCCGCCAGACCTGCTTGCGGGTCATGACGTACACGCTTTCCATGATGGCCACCATGAAGGACAGGCCAAGCGTGAGCGGTACGAATAGGAAGTGGTACATCGCGGTCAGAGCGAATTGCAGCCGCGACAGTTCTACGACTGTCTGATCAATCATGGCCTGGCTACCTCGTTGGATAGTGCCGTTGCAGGTGGCGGGAAGGGTGGTCTACGGGGTGAATGATGTGACCGACTACTTCAAACAGCCTTGATCCAGATCAATGTATGAACAGGTATTCAGGAGGATCGTATGCCAACCCGATGAAGACTGCGACCGCCGGCCGCAGGGGAAGGCTGTTGCCTGCGCCTACAATGCCGTCCATCCCCCTGCTGCCTGTGAAGAGCCTTGAGCGCTGCCGAACCGACCGCTGACGCCCCTGATCGGGATGAAGAATCGACCCGCCTGCGGCGTGTGCGTACCGCCTGGCTGGCCGATCTGGCCCGTGCCGCGAAGGGGCGGCAGCGGCTGGCGTCGCTGTGCATCAGCGTGTCTGGTGCGCTGTTGATCGCTCAAGCTGCCGCCATCGCCTGGCTGGTGCAGCAGGTGCTGGTCGAGCGCGTGCCGCTGGCCCAGGGCCTGCCGGTGCTGGCCGCGTTGGCGGTGATCCTTGTCGTGCGCACCCTGCTGGGCAGTGCCACCCAGGCCGCGGCCGGTGACGTTGCCGATGCCGCACGCCTGTCCCTGCGCGAGCGTGTCTTCGCGCGTCTGCTCGGGCACGGCCCATTGTGGCTGCGGCAGCGCCGTACCGGTGAACTGGGCGAGTTGATGCTGCATCACGGCGATGCGATCGAGAACTACTACAGTGGTTTCCTGCCGGTGCGCACCGAAGTGGTGGTGGTGCCGTTGTTGATCCTGGCTGCTGTGGCCTGGGTCGATTGGGTGGTTGCACTGATCCTGCTGTTCACTGCACCGCTGGTGCCTTTTTTCATGATGCTGGTGGGCTGGGGCGCCGAAGCCGCCGGGCGCGCGCAGCTGGGCGAGCTGGCGCGGATGAGCGGGCACTTCGCCGATCGCATCAAGGGCCTGGGCCTGCTGCGCCTGTATGGCCGTGGGGAAGCCGAACTGGCCGGCATCGAGGCCGCGGCCGAAGGTGTGCGCGTGCGCACGATGAAGGTGCTGCGCATCGCCTTCCTGTCGTCCACCGTGCTGGAATTCTTTGCCTCGGTCAGCGTGGCGATGGTCGCCTTGTATCTGGGCCTGAGCTATCTGGGCCTGATGTCGCTGCATGCGACCGTGCCGACGCTGGGGGCGGGCCTGTTCTGCCTGCTGCTGGCACCGGAGTTCTACGCACCGTTGCGGCGCCTGGCCGCGCACTATCACGACCGCGCCAATGCACTGGCCGCCGCCGCCGAGGTGGAGCGCCTGCTGCAGGCGCTGCCGGAAGAGGAGGCCAGCACAATCGACGGCACTGTGCCGTTGGCGCCAGAGCCTGCCGAGGCCGCCCTGCCGCCACTGCAGGCGCACGGTCTGGTATTGCGTCCGTTGGGCGCTGCGCACGATGTGCTGCAGAACCTGGACCTGCAGCTGGAACCGGGCCAGCGTCTGGCCCTGGTCGGCCCCAGTGGCAGCGGCAAGAGCACGTTGCTGGAAGCGCTGGCCGGTTGGCTGCCGCCGCGTGCTGGCCGGGTGCAGTTGCGGCCGGGGCTGCAGGTGGCCTATGCCAGCCAGCGTCCCTATCTGTTCCACGGCACCATCGCCGAGAACCTGCGCCTGGCCGATCCCGGTGCCAGCGACGCGCGCCTGCGCGCCGTTGCCGAAGCCGCCCAGGTGCTGCAGTTCGCACAGCGCCTGCCGCAGGGGCTGGATACGCTGATCGGCGAGCGCGGCTTTGGCCTGTCTGGTGGCGAAGCACGTCGCATCGGCCTGGCGCGCCTGCTGCTGCGCGATCCGCAGGTGCTGCTGCTGGACGAGCCAACCGCGTTTCTCGATGCCGAAACCGAAGCAGCGCTGCTGCGCAGCCTGGCCGCCTATGCGCGCGGACGCAGCGTGGTGGTGGCCACCCACAGCCCGGCGGTGATCGCCTGGGCCGACCGCTGCCTGCTGTTGCCCGAAGGGCGCCTGGTTGAGCCGGCGCAGGCGGTACGCGCATGAGCCGGTCTGCCGATTCGCTGCGCACGGTATTCCTGCGGCATCGCCCGCGCCTGCTGCTGGCAGTGCTGCTGCTGTGGACCACGATGCTGGCCGGCACCGCCCTGCTGGGCCTGTCTGGTGGCTTCCTCACTGCTGCAGCGCTGGCCGGTGCAGCGGGCCTTGGCCAGGGCTTCAATTTCTTCACTCCGTCGGCCGGCATCCGCGGCCTGACCATGGCGCGCATCGCATCGCGCTACTTCGAAAAGCTGGTGGGGCATGATGCCACCCTGCGCATCGCCCGCGACCTGCGCGTATGGTTCTTCCGCCGCGCGCTGCCACTGGCCCCGGCACGGCTGGGTGCAACCCGCACCGGCGATCTGCTGGCGCGGCTGCTGGGTGACATCGGCGAAATCGATGGCCTGCTGGTGCGTGCCATCGGCCCGTTGCTGGCGCTGGGCGCGTTGACGTTGGTGGGCGTGGGCTCGGCAGCGTTGATCCTGCCATCGGCAGCGGTGCTGCTGGCGGTACTGGCGTTGCTGATCGGCATCGGCGTGCCGTGGCTGGGCGTGAGGGGCCATGACAGCGAAGAGGCCGACCGCGCCGCACATCGCGCAGCGTTGCGCACGGCGGCATTCGAGGGGCTGGAAGGGGCGGCTGATCTGGCCGCGCTCAACGCTGGCAATGCCTGGCAGTTGAAGGTGCGGGTGGCGGCCAAGCAGGTGGCCTCGCGCGATCGTCGTCGACGCCTGCGGCTGATCGCTGCATCAACGCTGCATGGTGTGCTGGCCGGGCTCGGCCTGGTGGCGATGCTGGCACTGGCGCTGCATGCGGCCGAACAACAGCGCATCGCGCCGGAAATGGCCGCCGGGCTGGTGTTCCTGACCGTTGCGATGATCGAACTGTGGGCGGGCATGGGCCTGGCCTGGCAGTCGCTGCAATCGGGCCGCATTGCGGCCGCGCGCCTGCAGGGCATCGTCGAGCAGGCACCTTCGGTGCAGGAGCCGGTGTCGCCGCAGCCGCTGGCGCCGGCGGCGACCGTGCATTGGGACGATGTGCACTTCCAGTGGCCGGGCGCCGCACGGCCGGTGCTGCGTGGCCTGCAGCTGACGCTGGCACCGGGCGAGCGCATCGCCATCCGTGGCGACAGCGGCAGCGGCAAGACCACCTTGTCGAGCCTGCTGCTGCGGCTGTGGGATCCGCAGCAGGGGCGGCTGACCTACGGTGGCCAGGACCTGCGCGATGTCGTCCAGGCCGACTGGCACCGGCACCTGGCGTGGCTGCCGCAGAACGCGCCGGTGTTTGCCGGCAGCGTGGCCGCGAACCTGCGGCTGGGCGATCCCGAGGCCAGCGACAAAGCGTTGTGGGCGGTGCTGCAACGGGTACGGCTGGGTGAATGGGCCGAGCGCAACGGCGGCCTGCAGGCGTGGGTGGGCGAGAACGGCGCAACGATGTCGGCCGGCCAGGCGCGTCGCCTGGCGCTGGCCCGCGCGCTGCTGCGCAATGCGCCGATCCTGCTGGTGGATGAGCCCACCGAAGGCCTGGACGTGGATACCGCGCGCGCGCTGCTGCAGGACCTGCCAGCACTGCTGGAAGGGCGCAGCCTGCTGATGATCACCCACGATGACCTGCCCGCGGGTGTGGTGGATGTGCAGTACCGGTTGGTGGACGGGGTGCTGGTCCGCGAACCGCTTCGGTAGATGCCGACCTTGGTCGGCATATCCACGCGTGGCGTGGATCTACAGGGCAGCTACCGCGAAAACGCGCGCAGCATCACCGCGATCGAGGCCACGTTGGCCAGCACGCATAACCAGAACACCCACTGGAACGGCGCCTTGCGATGTTTATGGCGGAACAGCGCCTGGCCGAGCAGCGCGCCGGGCCAGCCGCCGGCAAAGGCCAGCAGCTGCAGCGTGCGTTCGGGCGTCCTCTGCTGTTTTCGCTGCGCGGCGCGCTTGTCGTGCCCATACAGGCCGAACGACACCGCACTGGCCAGCACGCACCATGCGCCCAGCCAGAGCGGAAACACGCCGGTTGCGGTCAAGCCGATCAACGCACCGAACGCGGCCAGTGCGAAATTGCGCCGCCACGCCACTACAGTTCGTCGAGGAAGCCGCGCACGGCCGGGCCGAAACGTTCGAAGTCGACCAGGAACGCGTCATGACCCTGGGGCGATTCCAGGCCGATGAAACGCGCGTCCGCGCCACCAGCGCGCAGGCCATCGGCGACCTGTTGCTGCTGCTGTACAGGGAACAGGATGTCGGTGTTGGCGCCGATCGCCAGTGCCTTGCCGACGCGGATGCTGGCCAGTCCGGCCAGCACATCGCCATCGCCATACTCGGCCAGATCGAACCAGTCCATCGAGCGGCTCAGGTACAGATAGCAGTTGGGGTCGAAGAAGCGCACGAACCGGCGTGCATGGCCTTCCAGATAGCTCTCGACCTGGAATTCCAGGCCGAATGGATCATCGTCGGTCTGGTCTGAATCCAGCCGCACGCGACCGAAGCGGCCATCCCATTCCAGTGCCGAGCGGTAGGTGATCACGCCCAGCTTGCGTGCCATGCGCATGCCTGATTCCGGGTATGCCTCATTGTCGTAGTGGCCACCGTTCCAGCGCGGGTCCAAGCGGATCGCTTCGCGCTGCAGCGAACGGATGGCGATCGAGAACGGCAGGGCCTGCGCGCTGCCGGAAATGTTGATATGGCTGCGGGCGATGCCCGGGTGCAGCAGCAACACCGCCAGCGCCGTCATCCCGCCCATCGAATTGCCGATCACGCAGGCGAGTTGTCCGATGCCCAGTGCGCGCACCACGTCGATCGCCGCGCGTGCGCCGTCTTCGATGGACAGTTCCGGGAAATCCAGGCGATACAGCTCGCCGTTGGCCGGATTGATCGAGGCCGGGCCGGTGGAGCCCTTGCAGCTGCCCAGCGAGTTCACGCAGACCACGAACCAGCGGTCGGTATCGATCGGTTTGCCGGGGCCGAGCATGGCCTCCCACCAGCCTGGCGCAGGGTTGGCTTCGTTGGCTGCGGCATGCGCATCCGGCGACAGGCCGGTGACGATCAGGATCGCGTTGCTGGCGTCTGCGTCCAGCGCACCCCAGGTCTCATACGCCACACGGGCGCCATGCAGCGCGCCGCCGCGTTTGCATGGGAACGGCGAGGGCAGGGCATGGAAGCGGGTGCCAGGCGGAATGAATTCGGTCATGTGGGCATTCTAGCGGGGCGGCGTGTGCAGCTGGCGACACGCTGGTTTCCGTCAACGGGCTGAGCGTGAATCCGCCGGGCATGGCCCGGCGCTACCGGTGGTGCGCGTGGATAACGCCGGGCCATGCCCGGCGAGCGCAGCGGCGCGTGTACGTTACGGGAACTGCAGCTCAACCACACCGTCATGCGGCAGGCTGACCTTGACCGGCGTGGTCTGCAGGTCGTCTTCGCTGCGGTTGGCGCTGCCGCTGCGCGAAATACGCGCCAGTACTTCCACTTCGCGATGTGCCGACAACGGTGCGGTAGGCATCGGGCTGTCGCCGTCGCCGAGGCCGACCGTTGCAGGGAAGCCGGCCAGGGGCAGCTTGCGTGCAGCCACCGGCATCGGCGGGCCGCCCACAGCGCGTGCCAGCACGAAGACCTGGGTGCTGGCCGGCCAGTCACCCGCTTTCAATGATGCGGGCAGCTGCACCCGTACCTGCAGCAGCGCGGGAGCAGCTGCCGGTGCGTGCGATGGCTGGCCGGCCGCCTCGCGGGCGATGGCGATCTGTGCCTGCAGCGCCTGCGCGGCACCCGGCTCCAGGCGTGGCAGCAGCGTGCTCCAGAGTTCGGCGGCCTCGGCATTGCGGCCCCGCTGGCGCAGGGCAATGCCAAGCAGCCAGCTTGCGCGTTCGGCGTCGGGCGACAAGGTACGTGCGCGCTGCAACCATGCCAGGGCGGTGTCATCGAACTGCTTGCCAGGATCGGCCTGGGCGCGTGCCTGCGCGGCCTCGACCAGCACGCCCGGTTCGTCGGGTGCCAGTGCTGCGGCGCGGTTGAAGGCGTCGGCCGCGGCGGCGGCATTGCCAAGCTCGGCCTGCGAACGACCCAGCAGCGCCCAGCCATCCGCACGTTGCGGGTCACGCTGCAGCGCCTGCTGCAGCGCCTCTACACCGTCACGCAACGTGGCGACCGAAGGCGCAGGCTGCACCTGTGCGGCGCGGGGATTGCCGACCAGCAGGTACAGGCAGGCACCGGCCACGCCCAGTGCCACCACCCCCAGCACGAAGCTGCGACGGCCATGCTGGCGCAGCGGCCACAGCACCACGGCCGCCAACAGCGCAGCGGCCACTGCGGCGACCATCGGCAACCAGTGCGTCACCAGTCCTCTCCCTCGGTTGGGTCCGCTGCAGCGGATGCATTCATCTGCCGACTACGGCGACGGACGATGCCCATCACCACCAGCGCGCCGCCACCCAGTACCAGCAGCGGGCCGCCCCACAGCAGCCAGGTGCCCGGTTGCAGTGGCGGTTGATAGAGCACGAACTCGCCATAGCGGGCGACCAGGAACTGCTTGATGGCCGCATCGTCGAGGCCCTGCTGCATCAACTGCAGCACTTCGCGCCGCAGGTCCTGCGCGATCTGCGCGTTGGAATCGGCCAGTGACTGGTTCTGGCACTGCACGCAGCGCAACTGCGCAGCCAGGTCGTGGAAGCGCGTCTCCTCGGCTGCATCGCGGAACATCAGCGGCCGCGCATCATGCACCGGTTGTTGGGCGAGGCCGGAGTTTGGCAGCGCCAGGGTCATCGCCAGCAGCAGCGGCAGCAGCCAGCGCATGCGCTTACGGCGAGGCGTGCAGGGTATTGCCAGCATCGCCCTGGGCCTTTTCAAGCTTTTCCAGCGCCGGAATCAACTTCTCATCGACCACCTGCTGGGTCATCGCGCCGCTGTACTTCCAGCGCACGATGCCACTGCCGTCGACCAGGAAGGTCTCCGGTGCTGCCGTCACACCCCAGTCGATGGCGGTGCGGCCTTCGATGTCGCTCAACACGACCATGAACGGGTTGCCCAGCTGTTCCAGCCAGTGCAGCGCGTCGGTCGGTTCATCCTTCCAGTTGTAGCCGATCACGCGTACGCGCTTGCTCTCGGCGAAGCGGGTCAGCACCGGATGTTCTTCACGGCAGGCCGCGCACCAGCTGCCCCAGACGTTGAGCAGGTACGGCGCGCCACGCAGCTCCTCGCTGCGCACGATCATCTGCGGGTCATGCAGCACCGGCAGCGCGAACGCCGGCGCCGGCTTGTCGATCAATGCCGAGGGCAGCACGTCGCGCTGCGGATCGCCCGATTTCATCACCCCGTAGATCATCAGGCCAAGCAGGCCGAAGAAGAACAGGACGCCGATCACGATGGCTACCGGCGGCAGCGGGCGGGAAGGGCGTGGGGCGGGTGACTCGGACATGGGGAACTCCTACGGACGACGAAAGCGGCGATCGGCAGCGGTGATGAATCCGCCCAGGGCCATCAACAGCGCGCCCAGCCAGATCCAGCGCACGAAGGGCTTGATGTGCACCCGTACCGCCCATGCATTGTTGCCCAGCGGCTCGCCCAATGCCACGTAGACATCACCGCTGAGTCGTGCATCGATGCCCGCTTCGGTCATCACCTGGCCGCCGCTGGCGTACTGGCGCTTCTCTGGATGCAGCAGGGCCAGCTCGCGACCATCGCGCAGCACCCGCAGATGGCCGCGATCAGCGATGAAATTGGGGCCTTCGCGGTGGTCCACGCCCTCGAAGCGCACTTCGTGCCCGGCGACCACCACCTGCTGGCCCGGCGACAGCGCCACTTCGCGCTGCACGTTCAACGCTTCCACCAGCAGCGCGCCGGCCAGGAACACCGCGACACCGGCATGGGCGACGATCATGCCAAGCATTTCGGCAGTGAAGCGGCCATTGCCACGCAGGCGCTGCCAGACGAACCGGGCGGTGCCCAGCCCAACCCAGGCCGCAGCCGCAACGCCGATGCCGGCCTTCCAGCCATTCTGCGGCGCCTGCCACCAGGCCCAGGCGCCAAGCAGCACAGCCAGCCCCGCCCATGGCAACAGCAATGCCAGTGCGCGCGAGGGTTGGTCGCGCTGCCACTTCACCAGCGGACCGAACGGCAGCAGCATCACCATCGGTGCCATCAGCAGCAGGAACAGGCTGCCGAAGTACGGTGGGCCCACCGAGATCTTGCCCAGCGACAGCGCATCGGCCAGCAGTGGGTAGAGGGTGCCCAGCAGGACCATCGCGCAGGCGCTGGCCAGCAGCAGGTTGTTGGCCAGCAGCAGGGTTTCCCGCGAGGTCGCGGTGAAGCCACGGCGCGGATCACCGGCATCCACGGCCAGCCGCGGCGCACGCAGCGCATACAGCAGCAGGCTGCCCCCCACCAGCACCGACAGGAAGATCAGGATGAACAGCCCACGCGAGGGATCGGCCGCGAACGAATGCACGCTGGTCAGCACGCCGGAGCGGACCAGGAAGGTGCCCAGCAGCGACAGCGCGAACGCCGCGATGGCCAGCAGCAGCGTCCAGCTGCCGAAGGTGCCGCGCTTTTCGGTCACCGCCTGCGAATGGATCAGCGCCGCGCCGACCAGCCAGGGCATGAAGCTGGCGTTTTCGACCGGGTCCCAGAACCACCAGCCGCCCCAGCCCAGCTCGTAGTACGCCCACCAGCTGCCCAGTGCGATGCCCAGCGTGAGGAAGCCCCAAGCGACATTGGTCCAGGGTCGCGTCCAGCGTTGCCAGCGTGCATCGACACGGCCTTCCAGCAGTGCCGCCACGGCGAAGGCGAACGGCACCGCGAAGCCGACGTAGCCCAGGTACAGCATCGGCGGATGGATGATCAGCCCCGGATCCTGCAGCAACGGGTTGAGGTCACGGCCTTCCAGTGGCACCGGGTTCAAGCGCAGGAACGGATTGGAGGTGAAGATCAGGAAGGCGAGGAAGCCGACGCTGACCACGCCCATCACCGCCAGCACGCGCGCCTGTACCGGTGCCGGCAGGTGGCGCGAAAACAGCGCCACTGCACCGGTCCACAGCGCCAGCACCAGCGCCCACATCAGCAGCGAGCCTTCGTGCGCCCCCCACACCGCCGAATAGCGGTAGATCAACGGCAGCAGCGAATTGGAATTCTCGGCGACGTAGCGCACCGAGAAATCCTGTTGCACGAAGGCCGCCGTCAGTACGGCGAAGGCGCCGGCCAGCAGCGCCAGCTGGGCAAAGGCCGCCGGGCGGGCAACGGCCATCCATGCGTCATTGCCGCGCTGCGCGCCCACCAGCGGCAGCACCGCCTGCAGCAGCGAGGCCAGCAGCGCACACAGCAGGAGGATCTGACCGAATTCGGGAAGCACTCAGCGCGCCTCGGGCGCCGTGACCGGCACATCGTGCTTGCGATGCGCATCGCCCATCTTGTCGGCCACTTCCTTGGGCACGTAGTTCTCATCGTGCTTGGCCAGCACCTCGTCGGCGACGAAGGTACCGTCCTGCAGGCGACCGCTGGCGACCACGGCGGTCCCCTCGCGGAACATGTCCGGCAGGATGCGGTCGGTACTGACCGGGAGCGTTGCATCGCCGTCGGTGACCACGAAGTGGGCCTGCAGCGAGCCGCTGGGTCGATCGAAGGACCCCTTCACCACCATGCCACCCAGGCGGAAGCGGGACTGCGCATCCACGTCCCCGCGCAGCACTTCCGAAGGCGTGTACAGGTAGGCGATGTTGCGCTGCAGGGCGAAGGCCACCAGCGTGGTGGCCAGCCCGGAGGCCAGCAACAGCAGGAGCACCCAGATCATGCGGCGTCGCTGTACCGGCGTCATCGGCTGAGCTCGGTGGCAAGCGGCGCCGGTGCCGACGCGTTGCCACGCGCCTGCAGCCGCTGCTGGCGGCGTTGCGCCAGCTGTCGGGCGCTGCGCAGGCGCAGCCACGAGCCCAGCGCATCGCAGGCCAGCACCAGCAGGAACACCGCGAAGGCGGCGATGAGGTAGGGCAGGTGGGTCATCACCGTGCCTCCCCATCCGCGGTGCCGAAGCGCTCGCCGATCCAGGCCTTGCCGGCCTCGCGCGCGATGTTGTCGGCGCGCGCCTTGGCCAGCAGCGAGCCGACGAACCACAGTTTGGTGGCGACCACCATCCACCACAGCGGGGCGATCAGCTCCGGCCGCACGGCGTTCTCGCCGAACACGTTGATCGACTGGCGCTGGTGCAGCGCGCCCCACCAGTCCACCGAATAGCGGATGATCGGCAGCAGGCCCACGCCGACGATGGCCAGCAGGCCGGCCGCGCGTGCGGCGCTGCGGCGGTCTTCGATGGCGTGGTACAGGCCGATCACGCCCAGGTACAGGAACAGCAGGATCAGCTCGCTGGTCATGCGCGGGTCCCAGTCCCACCAGGTGCCCCAGGTGCCCTTGCCCCAGATGCTGCCGGTCAGCAGGGTGATCAGGGTGAAGCCGGCGCCCATCGGCGCACAGGCCATCGCCAGGATCTCGCAGATCTTGATGCGCCAGATCAGCGCGATGGCGGCGTAGGCGGCCATCAGCGCGAACACGAACAGGCTCATCCAGGCGCTGGGTACATGGATGTAGATGATGCGGAAGGCGTCGTGCTGGTTCTGTTCCGGCGGTGCCACGAACAGGCCCTGCCACAGGCCGATCAGCAGCACCGGAACCGCCGCAGCGTAGAACACGCGGGACCAGCGTGCGGCGAAACGATCGAAGGTCGGGGGCGAACCGAGTTGATGGAACCAGCGGACGATCGGATTCATGCGTGGCGGCTATCCAGCAGGGGTGGATTGGCTCTCAGCTCGGTCAACTCAGAGAAATACGGATCGCAGCAGCGGTGGCCAGCGGTGCCAGCACCAGGGCGATCACCAGTCCAGCGCCCAGCATCAGCAGCGCACCGACCGGGTCCTGCCCGCGGCTGGCTGCCGCCAGGCTGCCGGCACCGAAGACAAGCACCGGTACGTACAACGGCAACGACAGCAACGCCACGAGAATACCAGAGCGCCGGATGCCGACGGTCAGTGCAGCGACCACGCCACCGATCAGGCTCAACAACGGTGTTCCCAGCAGCAACGATGCCAGCAACATCGGCAGCTGGTCATGCGGCAGATGCAGCATTTCCGCCAGCAACGGGCTCAGCAGGATCAGTGGCAGGGCGGTGGTCGCCCAATGCAGCAGCACCCGCACCAGCACCAGCCACGCCAGTGGCACCGGCGCCAGCAGCCATTGTTCGAGCGAACCGTCTTCGGCGTCGGAGCGGAACAGCGAATCCAGCGCCAGCTGCCCGGCCAGCAGTACCGCCAACCACAGCACCGCACCGGCGGTGGCGGCCAGCGGCTGCGGGTCCCGGCCCTGGGCCAGGGCGAACAGCACCACCACCAGCAGGGCGAACAGCACCGGCTGCAGGGCATCGCCGCGACGCCGCCAGAGCAGGCGCAGGTCGCGCGCAATCAGCGCGCGGGCGGTCTGCCACAGGCCCGGTTCGGTGCCTGGCGCGATCATGCTTCACCCCCCAGATCGAGCTGGCGGGTGCGTACCGGCGGGGCGGCATAGGCGCCATGCGTGGTGACCAGGGCGGCGCCGCCACTGCGCAGGTGTGCGGAAATCATCCGGTTGACCAGGTTGATGCCTTCCAGGTCGAGGTTGGCATAGGGTTCGTCGAGCAGCCACAGCGGTGCCGGCGACAACCAGATGCGGGCCAGCGCAAGCCGCCGCTTCTGTCCGGCCGACAGGTGCCGCACCAGGGTGTCCTCGTAGCCGGCCAGTCCGACGATGGCCAGCGCATTGCCCGGCATCTGCCGGGCGCGGCGGCCGTGCAGGCCGCAGAGGAAATGCAGGTTCTCCAGCGTGTCCAGGTCCGGCTTCAGCGCCGGCAGGTGGCTGAGGTAGGCGACATAGCGCGCACGCTCGGCGTTGCTGGCCGGCCTGCCGTCGATCAGCACCTGGCCCGCGCCCGGGCGCACCAGGCCCGACAGCACGCGCAGCAGGGTGGTCTTGCCGGCACCGTTGCCGCCCTGTACCAGCAGCGCCTCGCCGGCATCCACGTGGAAGTCCAGCGGGCCGAACACCGGCTCGTCATTGCGGGAGAAGCTCAGGCCGCTGGCGGCCAGCAATGCAGGGGTGTTCAAGGCGCAGGGGTCTTCATGCGGGAGTGCGGCAGCAATTGTAGCGGTGAATGTGACCCGGTAGCGCCGGGCCATGCCCGGCGAGCGCGCAGCGCGGCTTGCCATCGGTGCGGCATGTGCAAAGAGCCGCCGGGTATGACCCGGCGCTACCGTCGGCGCCGCAGGCCGGGTCGGGATTTCGTACACTTCCAGCCCTTGTTTCCCCACAGCCCAGGCCGATGCAACCGAACACCAAGCTGCCCAAGGTCGGTACCACGATCTTCACCGTGATGTCCCAGCTCGCCGCCGAACACGGCGCGGTCAACCTCGGCCAGGGGTTCCCGGATTTCTCCGCGCCGCAGCGCCTGATCGACGAGACCAGCAAGGCGATGGCCGCGGGCCTGAACCAGTACCCTCCGATGACCGGCGTGGCACCGCTGCGCCAGGCCATCGCGCAGAAGTCGCTGGACCTGTACGGCGCGACGATCGATCCGGACACCGAGATCACCGTCACCAGCGGCGCCACCGAGGCGATCTTCAACGCCATCCACGCCGTGGTGCGTGCCGGCGAGGAAGTGATCGTGCTCGACCCGGCCTACGACTGCTATGAACCGGCGATCGAACTGGCCGGCGCCACCGCCGTGCACGTACCGTTGGATCCGCAGACCTTCGCGGTGGACTGGGACCGCGTGCGCGCGGCGATCACCCCGCGCACCCGCCTGCTGATGGTCAACACGCCGCACAACCCGTCCGGCGCGATGCTGGACGAGGCCGACATGCAGGCGCTGGCCGATGTACTGCGCGGCACGCAGATCTACCTGATTTCCGATGAGGTGTACGAGCACATCATCTACGACGGCCGTCGCCACGAATCGGCGTTGCGCTACCCGGAACTGCGAGAGCGCACCTTCGTCATCTCCAGCTTCGGCAAGACCTATCACTGCACCGGCTGGAAGATCGGCTATGCGGTGGCGCCGGCGGCGATGACCGCCGAGTTCCGCAAGGTGCACCAGTACAACACCTTCACCAGCTTCGGCCCGGCGCAGTACGGTTTCGCCGCGATGATCCGCGACGAGCCGCAGCATCATCTGCAACTGGGCGCGTTCTATGAAGCCAAGCGCGACCGGTTCCGCGAGCAGCTGGCCGGTACCCGCCTGAAGGCGCTGCCGGTGCCGGGCGGCTACTTCCAGCTGGTCGACTATTCGGCCATCAGTGACCTGCCGGACCATGAGTTCGTGAAGTGGCTGACCATCGAGAAGGGCGTCACCGCCATTCCGCTGTCGCCGTTCTACGAAACCGCGCCGGTCGGCCAGCGCCTGGTGCGCCTGTGCTTCGCCAAGAACGAGGCCACCCTTGACGCGGCGATCGAACGCCTGCGCCTGCTGTGAGCGGAGGAGACAGCATGCAGGACCTGCGCATTTCCCTCGTCCAGGGCGACACCCGCTGGCACGACCCGGCCGGCAACCGCGAATACTACGGCGCGCTGCTGGCGCCGCTGGCCGGCACCACCGATCTGGTGATCCTGCCGGAAACCTTCACCAGTGGCTTTTCAAACGAAGCCATCGCCCAGGCCGAAGGCATGGACGGCCCGACCGTGGCGTGGGTGCGCGAACAGGCCAAGGCCCTGAACGCGGCGGTGATCGGCAGCGTGCAGCTGCGCGATGGCGAGGGCGTCTACAACCGCCTGCTGTTCGCCACCCCTGACGGTGGCCTGCAGTACTACGACAAGCGCCATCTGTTCCGTTACGGCGGCGAGCACGAGCGCTACGCCGCCGGCCGCGACCGGTTGTGCGTGGAATGGAAGGGCTGGCGGATCAATCCGCAGGTCTGCTACGACCTGCGTTTCCCGGTGTTCTGCCGCAACCGCTACAACGTCGAGCGAGCCGGCCAGCTGGACTTCGACCTGCAGATCTTCGTCGCCAACTGGCCTTCCGCGCGCGCCTACGCGTGGAAGACCCTGCTGCGCGCGCGCGCGATCGAGAACCTGTGTTTCGTCGCTGCGGTCAACCGCGTAGGCGTGGATGGCAACCAGCTGCATTACGCTGGCGACAGCGCGGTCATCGACTTCCTCGGCCAGCCGCAGGTGGAGATCCGCGAGCGCGAGCAGGTGGTGACCACCACCATCTCCGCCGAAGCGCTGGCCTCGCATCGTGCACGCTTCCCGGCCATGCTCGATGCCGATGCCTTCCATCTGGATGTGCAGGCCTGATACGGCGGCTGAACGCTTCCCGCCCCACCGCGCGCGCCTGCATCCAACGTGCACGCGCGCGCTGCTAGATTCGCCCACATTCCGACCGATGTGGATGTTCTGCCGATGAATACCAAGCCGTTTGCACTGCTGCTGGCGCTGGCCGCAGCGTCCCTGGCCCCGGCCGCGCAGGCCGGTGGCAACCTTGACTGCCAGCTGCGCTACAACCTGTCCGGCTGGTCACTGATCTACAAGACCGCCTCGGGCAACGGCACCATCCACTGCACCAACGGTTCCAGCATGCCGGTGCGGATCCAGCTGAAGGGCGGCGGCCTGACCGTTGGCAAGTCGAAGATCACCGATGGCCGTGGCAGCTTCACCGGCGCCAGCAGCGTCGGCGAGCTGCTGGGCACCTACGCCTCGGTCGGCGCGCATGCCGGTGCGGTGAAGTCCAGCAACGCGCAGGTGATGACCAAGGGAGACGTCTCGCTGGCCCTGTCCGGTACCGGCAAGGGCTGGGACCTGGGTGTGGACGGCGCGGCGTTCACCATCAGCCGGCGTTGAGGCGGGAGGGCTCCCCGGCTTCCCAGCTGATGCGGATGTAGTGCTGCTCGGCGTCGCTGGGCAGCCGTTCGACACTGAAGCGGTTCTGCAGCAGTTGCTCGACGACGCCGTCGACGAGGCGCTCGCTGGCCAGCGCCTTGTTGAAGCCGAACACGATGTAACGGCGGCCGTTTTCCGAGCCGACCTGGATCGATTTGTCCAGATCCCTGTAGTACTGCTCGATCGGTCGAGTGGCGGCGTCAGCGTTTGCGCGGGCCTGTTCTGCGGTGATGGTGATCATCGGCATCTGCGTGGTTGCGGAGAACACGCACCATAGCCAGCGCTGCCGCGCGGTTTCCGGCAGTGGCGCACAGTGCAGGGCGTTTGCAGCAATTCCTAGGCCAGCGCGCTCCGCGGACGCAGCAACCACAGCGCCAGCAGTGCACAGGCGATGATGGATGGCGCCAGCATCTGCAGTGCGCCGACAACGGCCATCGCCGCGCCGATCAGCAGGTAGTAGAGCAGGCCGAACAGGGCGCCGGCACTGCCCAGGCAGTGTGCATAGCTGCGTAGTGCCTGCCCGAGCACGTTGGGGATGGCCAGGCCGAATCCCGCAACGACCGGCAGCATCGCCATCACCATGACCGGTTGCCCGCGCAGCAGCGCTGCAAGGACACCACCGGCCAGTACCAGCGATGCCGCGATGCGGATGCGCGTCAACGCAGGGACGCCGGCACGCAACAGGCGGCCATTGGCCCAGGCGCCCAATGCCGAACCCAGCGCCAGCACCGCACCGCTGGCGCCGAACCAGCTGGCCGGCCAGTGCAGGCGTGCGAACACGAACGGCCCCAGCGCGTACCAGCTGTACATGGCCACGTTGAAGGCCATGACCAGCAGCGCGTGCGACCAGATCCAACGGTCGCCCAGCAGTTGCCGCAGCAGGGGCCGCAGCGGTACGGGTGCGATCTGCGCGGGCCGGCTTTCACGCAGCCCGGTTACGCAGCCCAGCATCAGCAATGCAGCGATCAGCAGCAGGCCGGCCTGCACGCCGGCATAGCCATCGGCAGCGACCAGCAGCGAGCCCAGTGCCAGCCCGATCGCCGGGCTCAGCGCCAGCGCCATGCCAATCCAGGAGAACGCCTGCGCCAGCGCGGGCCCTTCAAGGTGGTCTCGCAGCACGGTCTGGGTCACCACCGAGGCGGCGGCGGCGCCCAGGGCGGCCAGCATCTGCGCAGCCAGCACCTGGCCGAACGTGCCGGCCGCCAATCCGCCCAGTGCCGCCAGCACGAAAACGGACAGGCCACCCAGCAGGGCGGGGCGACGGCCAACGCGGTCGGCCAGCCTTCCCCACAGCAGGACGCCCAGCGCGAACCCCAGCAGGTACAGGCTCATCGCCTGGCTGGCAGCGCTGGCCGGCAGGGTGAAGCGTTGCGCCAGATCGGCCAGCGCCGGGCTGTACAGGGTCTGCGCCAGCTGCGGAAACATCAGCAGCGCAATGGTGAGGGACAGCAGGCGAGGCGACATCGGCGCGCTCCGGAAACAGGGGCGCGCATTGTCGTGGCCGTGCTGATGGCGCACTCTAGTGATTACGACAGTAGATGGATTAAATCGGACATGGCGTGGCTGCAGCCCGACGCTCGCTTCGATGCCGATGCCTGGAGCGCCCCGGTGATCGGTATCGCTGCCACGCTGGCCGAGCATGACTCCGGTTGGCACCAGCACGCACGTTCGCAACTGCTGTACACGCGCGCCGGTTGCACGCGGCTGACGTTCGGCGATCGCATCAGCCTGTTGCCGCCATCGCGCGCGGCGTGGATTCCGGGTGGTCTGCTGCACCGCGCGCAGATGCGACAGGCGGTGGACTATCGGTCGCTGTACTTCGATGCCACGCTGTCGGCGCAGTTGCCGCAGCAGCCGGCAATCATTGGTGTTGGTCCCCTGCTGCAGGCGCTGCTGGAGCCGATCGCGCAGGCGCCGTTCGCACATGACTGGCAAGCGCCGCGAGCGGGGCATCAACTGGCGCTGTGCGTGCTTGAGATTGCCGCTGCGCCGGTGGAGCCGATGCAGCTGCCATTGCCGCGCGACCCGCGCATCGCCTGCTGCCTGCCGGTGGCCGAGCAGCTGCCGCCCGAACTGGGTGAGCTGGCCCAGCGCAGCGGACTGAGCGTGCGTACGATCGGGCGCCTGATGCAACGCGATACCGGCATGGGCTACCAGGCGTGGCGCCAGCAATGGCGGTTGATGCGGGCCATGGAACTGCTGCTGCTCGGCCATCGTGTCGCGCACGTGGCGCTGGAACTTGGATTCTCGGCAGAGAGTCCGTTCATCGCCTTCTTCCGCAGCATGGTCGCGACCACGCCTGCGGCGTTCCAGCGCGCCGAAAGCGCTCGAGCGGCAGGGTGAGAGTGCAGTGGTCGCGGCCGAACGCGGGGAAGCGGGCGCACGGGCCCGGCTTCCGCCGCCGGTCTACTGCTGGGCCATCAGCCAGGCCAATGTGCCGCGATGTGGTTCGGGCACGGTGCTGGACGCGGCATCGAGCAGCATCAGCGATGCCCAGCAGACGTCGGCAGCCGGTGCGGTGTCCATCCGCGGCAGTACCGCCATGGCCCGCGCGCGTGTGCTTTCGTCAGCCATCGAGGCGAGCAGGGCCTCGGTCGCCTCGGCAATCTGCTGTTCAGTGGCAGGGGTTGCGGGTCGCTGTTCGAGCTCGGCGAGGCTGGCCTGGTAGCTCATCTCGAACCAGAAATCGATGTCCTGCGACGGACGCTTCTCCAGTTCGTTGAACAAGGTCCTGCCTACCTGCGCAATGTCCGACGCCGTGGTGGCGCGGGCGATCAGTGCGCATTTCTCTACCGGCATTCCGCGCAGCATTGCGGCCAGCAGCTGCGCACGCCGCTCCAGCATGGGGCGGGGCAGGCGGCCAATGCCATCCAGTGCAAGCTGTGCACCGGCGACAGCAGCCTTGTCCTTGCTGCCGGCCTGCTTGATGCGGGTGAGATAGCGCTCATCGACGATCAGCCGACGCAGCATGCGGTCGGCCGGATCGTGCAGGGCCGAAGATTTCGGCCAGGGATTCTGCGTGGCGGCGATTTCCTGCTTGAGCCGGTCGGCAGCGCGTTCGCAGCCGCCGACCAGCAACAGAGCCACCAGCACGGCGCCGATGCGGGCGCCGAGGGACAACATCCGTGTCATCGCTGTGTCCTTCATTGAAGGTGGAGATCAGCCGCCGCGCGGGCCGCTGCGACGCGGGCCACCCGGGCCACGGTTGCCGCCGGGGCCACCCGGGCCGCGGTTGCCACCCGGGCCGCCGGGACCACGGTTGCCGCCGGGGCCACCCGGGCCGCGATTGCCGCCCGGACCACCCGGACCACGGTTGCCGCCCGGACGTGCATTCGCATTGCCGCCCGGACGACCGTTGCCGGCCGGACGCGAGCTGCCGTACGGACTGAAGCCCGGATTGGCGTGGTCGGACGGGAAGCTGGGGGCATTGCCCGGATGGCCGTACGGGTGCTTGTTGCCCTGGCCCTGCGAGCGGTTGCCCGCACCGGCCGGACGACCCTGGCCGCCTGCGCCACCGGCGCCACCGCGTCCTTCACCACCGTAGCCACCACGACCTTCACCGCCGTAGCCGCCCCGACCCTGGCTGCCACCGGCGCCTGCGCCCGGACCCTTCGGCTTGCCGTACGGACGGCCCTGGCCGCCTGCACCTGCGCCCGGACCACGGGCACCCGGGCCACGAGCGCCCGGACCGGCATTGCGGTGGCCGCTCGGGCCGGTGCTCACGCCATCCGGCACGTACCAGGTACGGAATGCGGCCGGGTTGCCTTCCGGCAGCGAGCGGTCGTTCTTCGGCGCGCGCTGCTTGAACGGGCGCTGCGACTGCTTGGCAGCAGCTTCACCGCTGACGGTCAGGCCGCCCTTGAAACCACCACCACCCTTGCCGCCGCGACCGCGGCCGCGGTCTTCGCGCACGTTGTCGAAGCGACGCAGTTCGCGACCTTCATCGGCGGTGTTGTGACCATTGACGTAAGCGTTGCCGCGGCCACCTTCGCGTACGCGCACGGTGGTCTTGGCAGCACGACGCTGGCCGATCACCGGCTGCAGGGTCAGGGCCGACGGCGCGCCTTCTTCCAGCTTCAGTTCGGCGCGCAGCGCTTCGACCTGGCTGCCCGGCAGTTCGACGGACTGGCCGCGGGCCAGTTCGCGCGGCAGGCTGACCTTGCCGTAGCGGGTGCGCTTGAGGCGGCTGACCTGGCAGCCCTGCGATTCCCACAGGCGGCGCACTTCGCGGTTGCGGCCTTCCTTCACCACGACGCGGAACCAGTCGTGCGAATCGGTGCCGCCGATGCGTTCGATCTCATCGAACTTGGCCGGGCCATCTTCCAGCGCGACACCACGGGTGAGGCGGTCGACGACGGCATCGGGCACCTTGTCCTCACCTTCCGGGGCACGCACGCGCACCACGTACTCGCGCTCGACCTCGAAGGAGGGGTGCATCATGGCGTTGGCCAGCTCACCGTCGGTGGTCGCCAGCAGCAGGCCGGTGGTGTTGATGTCCAGGCGGCCGACGGCGATCCAGCGGGCACCCTTCAGCGCCGGCAGGGATTCGAACACGGTCGGGCGACCTTCAGGGTCTTCACGCGTGGTCACTTCGCCTTCCGGCTTGTTGTAGACCAGCACGCGCGACGGCTCGGCCAGCGCAGTGGCGACGAAGCCGCGGCCGTCGAGTTCGATCCTGTCGCCGCTCTTGACCGACATGCCGGTCTGGGCGACTTCACCGTTGACCTTGACCAGGCCTTCGGCAATGCGCTGTTCCAGCGCACGACGCGAGCCGAGGCCGGCCTGGGCCAGGACCTTGTGCAGGCGTTCTTCCAGCTTGAACTGTTCGGACGTGGCTTCGCGCTTGAGCGAAAGCTTGTTCAACGAGGGCTTGCGGGGGGTGTCACTCATCAGTTTTGCTCCGGCCGACGGTTTCGAGGTCGGCCTCTGGTTCGGAATCGGCTTGGTCAACAGCCACGGTCGTCTTCGCGACGGCGTTGTCTTCGCGTTCGTTCACTGTCACCGCGCGCTCGCCCGGCGCGGAATCGGGGTGCCCATCATTGGAGGGCGAAGGTGCTTGCTCATCGTCGGCCGCCGCAGGAAGTGCGTCGGCAGAATCGGGGGTGTCGCCGGCGGTCGTGCCGGTGTCGTCATTTGCAGCGGCGTCCGGGTCGGCGCTCACGTCCGGGCCGTCGGCACTGGCGGCGAGGGGGGCGTCGCGATCCAGCGCCAGCTGCGGTTCCAGGTCGCCCAGGTCCTTCAGCTCGGAAAGGGGCGGCAGTTCGTCCAGGCGTTTCAGCCCGAAGTAGTCCAGGAAGCCCTTGGTGGTGCCGAACAGGGCAGGCTTGCCAGGCACGTCGCGGTGGCCGACCACGCGGATCCACTCGCGCTCTTCCAGTGCCTGGATGATGTTACTGCTGACCGCCACGCCGCGCACCTGCTCGATCTCGCCACGGGTGATCGGCTGCCGGTAGGCGATCAGGGCCAGTGTTTCCAGGGTGGCGCGGGTATAGCGGGTCTTGCGTTCGGTCCACAGCCGGCTGATCCAGCCATGTACTTCGGTGGTCACCTGGTAGCGGAAGCCCGAAGCCACCTCCACCAGTTCCACGCCACGGTCCTGGCAGCCCTCGCGCAGCCGTTCCAGCGCACGTTCGATGCTGCCCGGTGGTGCCGGCTCATCTTCCGGGAACAGGTCCTTCAGCTGGGCCAGGGTGAGCGGCTGGCTGGAGGCCAGCAGCGCACCTTCGACAATGCGGTTGATCAGCGTTTGATCCATCGGCAGTCAGCGCTCACTCGTTTTCATTGGCGGCGTCGTTGTCGTCGAACTCGCTGCTGAACTGCAGCGGGGCATTGGTATTGCCGGCGGCCAGGGACTTCACGTAGATCGGCGCCAGCGGTTCTTCCTGCACCAGGTCCAGCAGCTGCTCCTTGGCCAGTTCCAGCACTGCCAGGAACGTGACCAGCACGCCCAGCTTGCCTTCTTCGGAGGTGAACAGGTTTTCAAAACGATAGAACCTGCCGTCTTCAAGCCGCCCCAGCACTTCACCCATGCGCTGCCGGACACTCAGCGCCTCGCGCTTGATGGCGTGGCCGGTGAACAGCTCGGCGCGCTTGAGCACGTCGTGCAGCGCCATCAGCATTTCCTTCAGGTCCACCGGCGGCGGCAGCTTCACTGCGGCGCGCTCGGGCATGAAGGCATGTGCCACGGTGGTGTCACGGTCCTGCCGGGGCAGGGCGTCGATATCCTCGGCGGCCTGCTTGAAGCGTTCGTACTCCTGCAGCCGTCGCACCAGCTCCGCACGCGGATCGGCTTCCTCGCCCTCCACGCTGGGGGGGCGGGGCAGCAGCATGCGCGACTTCACTTCCGCCAGGATCGCCGCCATCACCAGGTACTCGGCGGCAAGCTCGAAGCGCAGCTCGCGCATCACGGTGATGTATTCCACGTACTGCCGGGTGATCTCGGCCACGGGAATGTCCAGCACGTCCAGGTTCTGCCGGCGGATCAGGTACAGCAGCAGGTCCAGCGGTCCTTCAAAGGCGTCAAGGATGACTTCCAGCGCATCCGGCGGGATGTACAGGTCCTGCGGAATCTGCAGGACCGGTTGCCCATGCACCACGGCCAGCGGCATTTCCTGCTGCTGGGGGGCGGGCGGCCGGGTTGGCGTGTTCGCGTCGAGCGCGAGTTCGGAAGTCATCTAATGGAGATCAGGATTGCAACGGACCAGTCGCGGTAGCTGACACACCGGGCAACTGCCACGGACCGCCAGGACACCAGGCGCGCCTGTCTCGGCGCGGTTCCACACATCAAACAACAGGGCGCTCCGCAGGACACGGCAGCGACAGGACTACGGGGAGGTCGTCTACGTGACCCGGTCGGGTGGACCGGTTCGAAGCAGCGGGTCGGTCGTCGGGGGCTGCGTTGGCCGCAAAAACCGACGGGCTGCTGCATCCAGCCACGTGCAATGGTTCCTAGGGTAAGCCTTTGCCGCGCCAGTGTCCAGCCGAGGCCGGGCGCGGGGCTGGATTGGCTAGAATTGCTTCACCAGCAACGCAAGCGAGGAAATGCCGGTGTGGTATGTGATTGAAGGATATGACGGCCAGGATGTACTGGCCCAGCGGCTGCAGGCGCGGCCCGAGCACCTGGCACGGTTGACCGCGTTGCGCGATGAAGGCCGCCTGCTTCTGGCCGGACCGTGTCCGGCGATCGACAGCGAAGACCCGGGCCCGGCAGGGTTCAGTGGCTCGCTGGTGATTGCCGGCTTCGACTCGTTGCAGCAGGCCCAGGCCTGGGCCGATGCCGACCCGTACGTCGCGGCGGGCGTTTACGTGCGGGTGCAGGTGCGTCCGTTCCGCAAGGTGCTGCCGTGAACGCGGAACGGATCGAGCAGATTCGTGATGCGCTGCAGCACGCGCTGGCCCCCAGCGTGCTTGAGATCGAAGACGACAGCCATCGCCATGCAGGCCATGCCGGAGCGCGCGATGGTCGCGGCCATTTCAACGTGCACGTGGTCAGCGAGCGCTTCGCGGGAATGTCCCCGCTGGCGCGCCATCGCGCGGTCTACGCCGCCTTGGGCACGTTGATGCAAACCGACATCCACGCGTTGTCCATCCGCGCGCATACCCCGTCAGAACAGGGCTGAGGCCTTGTCCCGCGCTGTCCTGGCAGGTCCGTTGATGGGCCTGCCAGGGACAGGTTTCCGTGTCCGTTTGGGGACATTCGTCTAACGGACTGTTTACAAGCGCAGATGGAAACGCTTACATTCCGCGCCAATGCTGGTAGGTCCAAGCCGTGGAGGGCGGCTTCGTGAACAAGGCAGCCATAACAATCAAAGACGTCGCCCGTGAAGCCAAGGTCTCTGTGGCCACCGTTTCGCGCGCGCTCAACGGGCATGAAAATGTCGCCGAACCGGTCCGCCAGCTTGTGCTGGAGGTGGCCGCACGGCTGCGTTACACCCCGCACGCCGCCGCCCGCAGCCTGAGCAGCCGCCGCACCAATACGGTGGGCGTGGTGCTTCCGGACCTGTACGGCGAATTCTTCTCCGAACTGATGCGTGGCATCGACAACGTCGCCCGCAGCCGGCGCCAGCACCTGCTGGTGTCGAGCTATCACGGCGACCAGGAGCAGCAGGGCGCGGCCCTGCGTGCCATGCGCGGCCGGGTCGACGGTCTGCTGGTGCTCTCGCCCTATGCCGAGAGCCCCGGGTTCCTGACCGACAACCTGCCGCAGGCATTGCCGACGGTACTCATCAACACCTACCTGCCTGGGCAGGACCATCCGGTGTTGAGCATCGATGACCATGCAGGGGCAATGGCGATGACCCGCCACCTGCTCGATGCTGGCCATCGGCGCATTGCATTCATTTCTGGCCCGGACCTCAACTTCGACGCGCGCGAGCGCCTGCGCGGCTTCCGTGACGCGCTGGCGGCGTTTGGCAGCGGCGCCGAAGGCATCGAGCTGCCCGGTGATTTCGACGAAGCTTCCGGCCATCGCGCCGGTCAGGAGTTGCTGGCAGCCGGCACGCTGCCCGATGCCGTATTCGCCGCCAACGACATGATGGCCCTGGGTTGCCTGTATGCCTTCGCGCAGGCAGGTGTCCATGTCCCGACCGATGTCGCCCTGGCCGGCTTCGATGACATTCCGCTTGCGCGTTTCGTTCACCCGTCGCTGACCACCATGCAGGTCAGCATTGCCGAACTGGGCGATCGGGCGATGTCGCGTTTGTTGCAGTTGATGGACGGCACCTCCACGGAAGGGGCAGGGGACAAGCAGACCCTGGTCCCGCGCCTGATTGTTCGCGATTCCACCACTCCGCCATCCGGCCATTGAAGCCAGAGGCGTTCCTTCTTTTTTGATTGATCGCAGGTGCCGCGCAAGCGGTCACCGCCACCCGGAGATTGAGTTGATGATGCATTCCACTATCCGCACGCCGGCGCGCCGGCTGCTGAGCACCGCACTGGTCAGCTGCCTGATGCTGGCCGCCGCCCCGAACGTCATGGCGCAGTCGGCCAACGCCAGCCTGCGCGGCCAGGTGTCCGGCGCCCAGGCCGGTGCCGAAGTCACCGCCACCAACGTCGCCACCGGCACCGTCCGTCGCGGCACCGTGCGTGCCGACGGCAGCTACTCGCTGATGGGCCTGGATCCGGGCACCTACAACGTGGTCGCCAACGGCCAGACCCAGAAGGTCACCGTCACCGTCGCCTCGACCGCGACGCTGAACTTCAGCGAGGCGGCTGCCGGTGGTACCGGCTCGACCGCCGCCACCAACCTGGACACCGTCAACGTCGTCGCGCCGACCCTGCTGCAGGAAGTGCGTACCTCCGAAGTCGGCAAGACCGTCAGCCTGCAGCAGATCCAGACCACCCCGCAGGTGTCGCGCAACTTCCTGGAGTTCGCCGACGCGGTGCCGGGCCTGATCTTCACCCGTGATGCCAAGGGCAACACCTCGCTGCGCGGCGGTGCCACCAATTCCGACGGTACCAACGTCTACATCGACGGCGTGGGCCAGAAGAGCTACGTCAAGGGCGGCGGCGTGGCCGGCCAGTCCGGCAGCGCCGGCAACCCGTTCCCGCAGCTGGCCATCGGCGAATACAAGGTCATCAGCGGCAACTACAAGGCCGAGTACGGCCAGGTGTCGAGCGCCGCAGTGACCGCTGCCACCAAGTCCGGTACCAATGAATTCAAGGGCGAGGCGTTCTACCGCTACACCGACGAGGACATGCGCGCCAAGACCCCGGCCGAGCGCCAGGGCGGCAAGGACAAGATGGTCTCGGCCGAGAAGGAATACGGCTTCGCCCTGGGCGGCCCGATCATCCAGGACAAGGCCCACTTCTTCGTGACCTACGAAGCCAAGCGCTTCGACCTGCCGGTCACCATCGCGCCGGACGGCGCGGTCACCGGTGCTGCCGGCCTGCTGCCGCCCGCAGGCGCCGCCGGCCTGGGCCCGGCCAGCCAGCCGTTCCAGCAGGATCTGATCTTCGGCAAGATCGACTTCGAGCCGACCGACAACGATCGCATCGAGCTGACCTTCCAGGACCGCGACGAAACCCAGTCGCAGTTCAGTGGCCAGACCTCGCCGGAAGCCGGTCGTGAAGTGGTCAACACCGACCGTCGTTACGCCCTGCGCTGGAACCACAGCGGCGAGCGTTACTACAACGAAATGATGGTCACCCATGAAGATTCGTTCAACAACCCGACCCCGCTGACCCTGGCCAACGGCATCACCTACACCGCACCGGACGGCACCGAAGACCGCACCGTGGTGAAGATCGGTGGCGCATCGGCACTGGATTCGCAGGTGAAGGGCCAGAAGGGCTGGTCGATCGAAGACAACCTGACCCTGGACGGCATCCAGTGGGCCGGCGACCACACCATCAAGATGGGCGTGAAGTACAAGGCGATCGACCTGTACGCCTCCGATGCGGCGCAGATCAACCCGACCTTCACCTACAGCCTGGGCGATCCGGACTTCCCCGATTCCATCCCGTACAAGGCGCAGTTCGTCAAGCCGGTGACCGGCGTGGACGGCGTGTCCGGTGAAGTGCGTTCGAAGTCCAAGCAGTACGGCGTGTTCATCCAGGACGACTGGCAGGTCAACGACCACCTGCAGATCAACCTTGGCCTGCGCTGGGACTACGAAAAGACCCCGTCCTACCTGGACTTCGTCACCCCGCAGGCCGTGGTCGACGCGATCTATTCGCAGGATCCGCGTGCTGCCGCCGGCCAGACCTACGCCGATTCGCTGGCGCTGGGCGGCCTGGACATCAGCGACTACATCAGCAACGGCCACAACCGCAAGGCATTCAAGGATGCCTGGCAGCCGCGCCTGGGCTTCTCGTATGACATCAACGCCGACGAGCAGCACGTGATCCACGGTGGTGCCGGCCGTTCGTACGACCGCGATCTGTTCGACAACCTGCAGCTGGAAACCACCAAGCTGGCCCTGCCGCAGCCGACCATCTACTTCCGCAACCCGGCCACCGGCACCTGCATCAACGGCCAGGCCGCCTGCTATGACTGGAACCCGAACCTGCTCAACGGCATCGGCAACCTGCAGAGCCTGGTCGGTGCGACCAGCAATGCCGGCCTGGAAGTGGATCTGCTGAACAACAAGCTGAAGGCTCCGTACTCCGATCAGTTCAGCCTGGGCATGAGCAACCAGATCGGTGACTGGCTGACCGACGCCACCATCGCCCGTACCCTGAGCTACGACGGCTTCGCCTTCACCCTGGGCAACCGTTACCCGACCGGCCAGTTCTTCGATGACCCGCGCCTGTGCGGTGGCACCGAGCCGGGCCTGAGCCAGGCCTGGAGCTGCAACGTGCCGGGCTTCGGCAGCCTGATCATCGGCCAGCAGGGCATCAAGACCCGTGCGACCCAGATCCTGCTGTCGGCGCAGAAGCCGTTCACCCAGGAAAGCGGCTGGGGTACCTCGATCGCCTACACCTGGACGACCGCGCGCCACAACCGCGACATCAACGAGAAGTACGCCTTCGACCGCGGCCTGATCGAGGATTACCCGACCATCCGTTCCAACGGCGCGCCGCGCCACCGCCTGGTGGTCACCGGTTCGTACGCGGGCTTCTGGGGCATCACCTTCGGTGGCAAGATCACCCTGGCCACCCCGACCGCCGTCAATGACTGGTACCCGGTGCCGCAGGCCAGTGGCTACAACCTGCCGACGCCGCAGGCGGCTGTGCCCAACGCCAATGGCAAGTTCCTGGTGGGTGGCAAGATCTTCGGCTACCGTTCGGTCGACCTGCAGGCGACGAAGACGTTCAAGCTGGCGGGCGATACCGAGCTGTACGCGCGTATCGACATCATCAACGTGTTCAACTTCGACAACTTCTCCACCTACAACTACGTCAAGACCAACGGCAAGCTGCAGGCCAGCTACAACGAGACCGGCGACATCATCGGTACTCCGCGTCAGGTCAAGGCCGAAGTGGGCTTCCGCTTCTGATCGCGGGAAGTTGATGCAGTACGGAGCCATCGGTTCGCCGATGGCTCCGGTTTCAACGGCAATGGCCGGCCTCCGGGCCGGTCCATTGCCCACGCCATTGCCGGGCAGGGGGCAATGGCGTGGGCAATGACCGCGGTGTCATCAACCACGTTTTCGTGGTTTTTTAAGACCGCACTTTGTAAACGATTTCAGGTCATTGGACGTTATGCTCTTTCATCGATCAGCCCACCGGAGGAACCGCGCCATGCAGGCACGCCACCTGATGACCGCCGCTGCGATGACCCTGGCCATCGCCGCCTGCAAACCGGCCCAGCAGGAGCCTGCCAAGCCGCGCCCGCCGGTGATCCTGATCGAGGCCGACGCACCGCCGCGGCCGATGAAGCCGGAGCTGCCGCCGCTTTTCGATGACATCGAGCGCCGCACCTTCCAGTTCTTCTGGGATACCACCAACGAGATCAACGGCCTGACCCCGGACCGCTATCCGTCGCGGCCGTTCGCCAGCATCGCCTCGGTCGGCTTCGCCCTGACCGCTTATCCGATCGGCATCGAGAACGGCTGGGTCAGCCGCAACCAGGCGATCGACCGTACCCTGACCACCCTGAAGTTCTTCCGCGACGTGCCGATGGGCCCGCAGCGCACCGGCAAGGCCGGCTACAAGGGCTTCTATTACCACTTCCTGGACATGCAGGAAGGGCGCCGCTACGACAGCTGGGTGGAACTGTCCTCGGTGGATACCGCGCTGCTGATGATGGGCGTGCTGTTCGCCCAGTCGTACTACGACGGCGACGATCCGCGCGAGAAGGAAATCCGGCAGATCGCCGACACCCTGTACAAGCAGGTCGACTGGCCGTGGCTGCAGCAGCGTGCGCCGCTGATCTCGATGGGCTGGTTCCCCGAGAACGGCTTCATCGACCATGACTGGATGGGCTACAACGAGGCGATGATGGTCTACATCCTCGCCCTGGGCTCGCCCAGCCACCCGGTCAGCCCGGATGCGTGGACGGTGTGGACGCGCACCTACGACAACGACTGGGGCGTCTACCAGGGCCAGGAATACCTGTCCTTCGGTCCGCTGTTCGGCCACCAGTACAGCCACGTCTGGATCGACTTCCGCGATATCCAGGATGCGTACATGCGCGAGCGTGGCAGCACCTACTTCCTCAACAGCCGTTCGGCGGCGCTGGCCCAGCGTGAGTACGCCATCGCCAATCCGATGAACTGGAAGGAATATGGCGAGAACGTCTGGGGCCTGACCGCCAGCGATGGTCCGCAGAACACCACCCAGGAATACCGGGGCGAGCAGCGCCAGTTCCGCCATTACTCGTCGCGCGGCGCAGGCCTGCGCGAGAATTTCGATGACGGTACGATCGCGCCGACCGCCGCGATCTCGTCGGTCGTGTTCGCGCCCGAGGAAGTGATTCCGGCCACGCTGGAGATGCACAAGCGCTACGGCGACTACATCTACTCCAGCTATGGCTTCCTGGATTCGTTCAATCCCAGCTTCAGCTACGACATCCCGATCAAGACAGGGCGGGTGGTACCCGATCGTGGCTGGGTCGCCAGCGACTACATCGCCATCGACCAGGGCCCGATCCTGACCATGATCGCCAACTACCGCAACGACTTCGTCTGGGACGTGATGAAGAAGAACCCGTACATCCGCAAGGGTCTGGAACGGGCGGGCTTCAGTGGAGGCTGGCTGGCGCCGGAAGGCTCCTTCCAGCCGCTGGAGCTGCAGAAGGATGAGAAGGCCGCCGCAGCGCGTGCGGTCGGTATCGCCGAATCACGTGCGGCCGCCGCGCAGGAACAGAAAAACAATGCCAACCGCAACACCGGCCAGGGGAAGTAACAAGGTGCACGACTGGAAACACCGCCTGCGACGCTGGGCATTGCCTGCACTGGCCGCGCTGGTCATGGCCGGCTGTGCCCGCCAGGAGCAGGGCACCACTACCGTGCGCTTCTGGGCGATGGGCCGCGAGGCCGAAGTGGTCAGCGAGCTGATCCACGAATTCGAAGCGGAAAACCCTGGCATCAAGGTCGATGTGCAGAACATCCCCTGGACCGCCGCGCACGAAAAGCTGCTGACCGCATTTGCCGCCGACGGCCTGCCCGATGTGTGCCAGCTGGGCAACACCTGGGTGCCCGAGTTCGCCGAGCTCAACGCGCTCACGCCGTTGCAGCCGTTCGTGCAGCATTCCACCGTTGTCGATCCGAAGGACTACTTCCAGGGCATCTGGGATACCAACGTGATCCACAACGAGCTGGTCGGGGTGCCGTGGTACGTCGACACCCGCCTGATCTATTACCGCAAGGACCTGCTGGCCAAGGCCGGCTTCGACCATCCGCCGCGCACCTGGGCGGAATGGGACGAGCAGATGGCCGCGATCAAGCGCATGCAGGGCCCGAACCGCTATGCGGTGCTGATGCCGATCAACGAGTTCGAGCAGCAGCTGTCGCTGGCCCTGCAGCAGCCCGATCCGCTGCTGCGCGACGACGACACCCGTGGCAATTTCTCCAGCCCCGGCTTCCGCCGCACGCTGGGGTTCTACGCCAACATGTTCGAGCAGGGCTGGGCGCCGAAGATGTCCGAGACGCAGATCTCCAACGTCTGGGATGAATTCTTCCGCGGCTTCAACGTGTTCTACATTTCCGGCCCCTGGAACATCCGCGAGTTCAAGAAGCTGCAGCCGAAGGAACTGGAAGGGCAGTGGGGCACGGCCGCGCTGCCGGGTCCGGACGGTCCGGGCGCGGGCATCGCCGGTGGTACCAGCCTGGTGATCTTCCGCAAGTCGCAGCAGAAGGAAGCGTCCTGGAAGCTGATCGAATTCCTGTCGCGGCCGGCAATCCAGGCGCGCTTCCACGCGATCATCGGCGACCTGCCGCCGCGTCGAAGCACCTGGAATGCGCCGTCGCTGGCCAACGATCCACTTGCCGCCGCCTTCCGAGACCAGCTGGAGCGGGTCAAGCCGACCCCGAAGGTGCTCGAATGGGAGCGCATCGTGCAGGAAATGCGCATCGTCACCGAACAGGTGGTGCGTGGCGGCCTGCCGCAGGACAAGGCCGTGGCCGAACTGGACCAGCGCGTGGACAAGGTGCTGGCCAAGCGTCGCTGGATGCATGAACAACAACGCCTGCAGCGCAGCGCACCCCCCTCGGGTTCGACCAGTGCAGTCGCGGCCGGGAGCCCGCAATGAAACGTACTTCGCTTGCCGGCTGGATCTTCGCCGGCCCCTCGCTGATCGTGCTCGGCGTGTTCTTCGGCCTGCCGGTGGCCTCGGCGCTGGCGCTGAGCGTGACCGACTTCGACCTGTATGCGCTGGCCGACAGCAGCAACCTGCGCTTCGTGGGTCTTGGCAACTACATCGACCTGCTGCAGACCCCGATGTTCTGGAAGTCGCTGTGGAACACCACCTATTTCGTGGTGATCGGCGTGCCGTTGTCGATCGGCGTATCGCTGGGCGCGGCGATGCTGCTCAATGCCCCGGCCGCGCGCTTCAAGGCGCTGTTCCGCACCGCGCTGTTCGCCCCGGTGGTGACCACGCTGGTGGCGGTGGCGGTGATCTGGCGCTACCTGTTCCACACCAGCTATGGCCTGGTGAACTACGGTCTGGGCCATCTTGGCATCAGCCCGATCGACTGGCTGGGCGATCCCAACTGGGCGATGCCGACCATCATGCTGTTCGCGGTGTGGAAGAACTTCGGCTACAACATGGTGATCTTCCTGGCCGGCCTGCAGGCGATCCCGCATGACCTCTACGAGGCCGCGCGCATCGACGGTGCCTCGCGCTGGAAGCAGTTCCTGCACATCACCCTGCCGATGCTCGGCCCGGTGCTGCTGGTGGTCGGGGTGATCACCGTATCCGGGTACTTCCAGCTGTTCGCCGAACCCTATGTGATGACCCGCGGCGACCCACTGCAGAGCACCGTCAGCGTGCTGTATTTCATGTTCGAGGAAGGCTTCAAGTGGTGGAACCTGGGACGCGCCTCGGCTGTGGCGTTCCTGCTGTTCCTGATCATCCTGGCGGTGACCACCGTGATGCTGCGCTTTGGCCGCAAGAGGCAGTTGGTATGAGTCGTGAAATCGGCCAGTCACGCTGGCACCCGTGGATGATCAATGGCGCGCTGCTGGTGCTGGCCCTGGTCAGCCTGGCACCGTTGCTGTGGATGCTGTCGGTGTCGTTCATGCCGCAGGGCGAGGCCACCCATTTCCCGCCACCGCTGCTGCCGTCCAGCATCACCACGCACAATTACACCGAGCTGTTCGCGCGCACCGGCATGGGCGGCAACTTCGCCAACAGCCTGCTGGTGTCGCTGGCGATCACCCTCGGTTCGCTGCTGCTCAACACGATGGCCGGCTACGCCTTCGCCAAGCTGCAGTTCGCCGGTCGTGAGCGGCTGTTCCAGGTGCTGATGGCGGCGCTGGTGATCCCGGCACAGGTGGCGATGCTGCCGCTGTTCCTGTTGATGAAGCAGCTGGGCCTGGTCAACAGTTTCGGCGGCGTGATCGTGCCGGCGCTGGCCAGCGTGTTCGGCATCTTCCTGGTGCGCCAGTACGCCCGCTCGATTCCCGATGAGCTGCTGGAAGCGGCACGCATCGACGGGGCAGGGGAACTGCGGATCTTCTTCCAGATCGTGCTGCCGATGCTCAAGCCGGTGCTGGTGACGCTGGCGATCTTCACCTTCATGGGCGCCTGGAACGATTTCATGTGGCCCTTGATCGTGTTGACCGACCAGGAGCACTACACTTTGCCGGTGGCCCTGGCCACCCTCTCGCGCGAACACATCATGGACGTGGAAATGATGATGGCCGGCGCAGTGGTCACCGTGGTTCCGGTGCTGGCGCTGTTCCTGGTGCTGCAGCGGTACTACATCCAAGGATTGTTGCTGGGGAGTGTGAAGGGATGATGCGTGCGATCGCCGTTGGACTGGGCCTGTTGTGGTCTTCCCTGGCGATCGCCGCACCACCGGCGCTGCCCGCGCCGAAGGTGCTGGATGATTTCGACGACATCAGCGCCTGGAAGCTGGTGTTGTCCGATCAGGTCAGCGGCTCGCTGCGGCCGGTCAGTGGCGCTGGCGGTGGCCGCGCGCTGTGCCTGGATTACGACTTCCATGAGGTCTCCGGTTACGTCGGCATCCGTCGTCCACTGAACATCGAGTACCCGGCCAACTATCGTTTCGGCTTCCAGCTGCGCGGTGATTCGCCGTCCAATGACCTGCAGTTCAAGCTGATCGACGCCAGCGGCGACAACGTGTGGTGGGTCAACCGTCCCGGCTACGCCTTCCCCAAGGCGTGGACGCCGGTGGAGTACCGCCGCCGGCAGATCGACAAGGCCTGGGGGCCATCGCCAGAGAAGGACATGGCGCGCAGCGCGTCGATGGAATTCACGATCTACAGCAAGGTCGGCGGCCGCGGTACCGTGTGCTTCGACAAGCTGACCCTGCAGGGGCTGCCCGCGCAGGATGATTCGGCGCTGCGGCCCTCGGTGATCGCCGATACCGCAACCGCGCTGCAGGACCGGATGATCGACGGCAAGTCCGATACCTTCTGGATCAGCGGTGGGGTCAAGCAGCAGACCATCAGCCTGGACCTGCACAAGAGCCGCGAGATCGGCGGTGCGGTAATCGACTGGCTGCCCGACCTGGAAGCGAACCGCTACACCGTGCGTACCTCCGAGGATGGCCGTGACTGGCGTACCGTGCGCGAAGTGACCGCAGGTGCCGGAGGCCGGGACTGGCTGGCACTGCCCGACACCGATGCGCGCTACGTGCGTTTCGACCTGCAGGGCGGGCCGAACTGGCGCTACGGCATCCGTGACATCACCCTGAAGCCGCTGGCGTTCGCCGCGACTCCCAATGCCTTCCTGTCCTCGGTGGCGGCCGACCTGCCGCGTGGCGCGTTGCCGCGCGCCTACGTTGGCGAGCAGCCGTACTGGACGCTGCTTGGCCTGGACGGTGGCCAGGAACAGGCGTTGATCAGCGAGGACGGTGCGCTGGAGCCGGCCAAGGGCAGCTTCAGCATCGAGCCGTTCATCCGCCTCGACGGCAAGCTGCTTGACTGGTCGAACGTTGCCATCAGCCAGTCACTGCAGGATCGTTACCTGCCGATCGCCACGGTCGACTGGGTGCACGAGAAGGCCGGCCTGTCGGTGACAAGCTTCGTGCAGGGCACGCCCGAACGCGCGCAGCTGATCGGGCGCTACCGCTTGAGCAATCCGGACAAGGTCGCGCACGAATACACCCTGGCCCTGGCGATCCGCCCGTGGCAGGTCAATCCACCCACCCAGTTCCTCAACACCGTGGGCGGCTTCAGCCGCATCGACAGCCTGGACGTGGGCGAGCAGCTGGTGCGCATCAATGGCGAACCGCGGCTGTATCCCCTGCAGGTACCGGATGCGCGCTTTGCCAGCAGCTTCGACGGCAAACTGGATGCGGTGCACCTGGCCAGCGGCAAGCTGCCCGGCACTACTGCGGTGAAGGACCCGACCGGCATGGCGTCCGGCGCACTGTTGTACACGATCAAGCTCGAACCCGGGCAGAGCCGCGAGGTGGCGATCGTGATGCCGCAGACCGGCAGCTGGGCGCCGCAGGCGCTGGACGTGGCCAAGGCACAGCAGCAGGTGGCGACGATGTGGCGCGACAAGCTGGGCGTGGTGACCCTGCAGGTGCCCGCCGCCGGCCAACCGCTGGTGGAAACCCTGCGCACCGCGGTGGCGCACATGCTGATCTCGCGGGTCGGCCCGCGCCTGCAGCCTGGTACGCGCTCCTATGCACGCAGCTGGATCCGCGATGGCGCGATGATCTCCGAAGGCCTGCTGCGGATGGGGCGCAGCGATGCCGTGCGTGACTACGTGACCTGGTATGCGCCCTATCAGTTTGAAAACGGCAAGGTGCCGTGCTGCGTCGATGCGCGTGGCAGCGACCCGGTGCCGGAGAACGACAGCCACGGCGAACTGATCTACAACATCGCCGAGTACGGCCGCTATACCGGCGACACGGCCTTCCTCGAGCAGATGTGGCCGCATGTGCTGGGCGCCTACAGCTACATGGAGCAACTGCGGGGCAGCGAGCGCACCGAGGAGAACCGCGCGCGCAATCCTGCCTTCTACGGGATGATGCCGGCCTCGATCAGCCACGAGGGCTATTCGGCCAAGCCGATGCATTCGTACTGGGACAACTTCTGGGCGCTGCGTGGTTACAAGGACGCCGCGCAACTGGCGGCGCAGCTGGGCAAGGTCGAGGCGATGCAGATCAGCGAGTCGCGCGATCAGTTCCGTGATGACCTGCAGGCCTCGCTGCTGGCGGCCATGCAGCAGCACCGCATTGATTACCTGCCGGGCTCGGCCGAGCTGGGTGACTTCGACGCCACCTCCACCACGATCGCGTTGGCGCCCGGCGGCGAGCAGGGGCGGTTGCCGCAGGAGGCGCTGGACGCGACCTTCCAGCGTTACTGGAACGAATTCGTCGCACGCCGCGATGGCAAGCGCGAATGGAAGGACTACACGCCGTACGAATGGCGCAACGTCGCCGCGTTCGTGCGCCTGGGATGGCGCGATCGTGCCTGGCAGGCCACCGAGTTCTTCTTCAAGGATCGTGCGCCGCAGGCCTGGAACCAGTGGGCCGAGGTCGTCTCGCGCACGCCCCGCAAGCCGTTCTTCGTGGGTGACCTGCCGCATGCCTGGGTGGCCTCGGACTTCGTCCGTTCGGCACTGGACATGTTCGGCTACAACCGCGATGCGGATGAGGCGCTGGTGCTGGCCGCCGGTATTCCGGTGGCGTGGCTGCAGGGCGAGGGCATTGCCGTGCAGGGTCTGCGCACGCCGCAGGGGCAGCTCAACTATCGCCTGCAGCGCAGCGACAAGCAGCTGGTGCTGGAAGTGCAGCCCGGGTTGGTGCCACCGGCCGGTGGCGTGGTGCTGCCATGGCCGTATGCAGGCGAGCCGGGCCAGGCGACGGTCAATGGCGAGGCGGCGGAATGGGTCAACAACGAGCTGCATGTGCACCAGTTGCCGGCACGGGTCGAGATCGATGTGCCCAGCGCGGTGCGCCGCGCCGAACGCAAGGAAAAGTAAGCATGCGAGGTCCGCTCGGAATCGGTCGCGGTTTGTGCGCGCTGGGGCTGGCGATCGCGCTGGCCCTGCCCGGGCTGGCGCCAGCCGCTGAGCCGGCCAGCGCGGCTGACGCGGCCACAGCGGTCGGCGAACCCGGCATGAGCATGGTCACATTCAACCTGCACCACGACCGCGAGGACTGGCCCAGCCGTCGTCGCACGATCGTGGCCGAGCTCAAGCGCCTGCAGCCCGATGCCATCGCGCTGCAGGAGGTGATCCAGAAGCGCAACGTGCGCAACCAGGCGCAGTGGCTGGCCAGCCAGCTCGGCTACCGGTACGTATTCGTGTCCACCGATCCGGTGGGTGCACCCAAGCGTTATGGCAATGCGCTGCTGACCCGGCGCCCGATCCTGGCGCATGGCGAGCACCTGCTGCTGCCGCTGGATGACTACCGCACCGTGGCCCATCTGCGCATCGACGTGGAGGGCAGGCCGGTCAATGTCTATGCCACCCATCTCAACGAGCGCAGTGACGACGCCGGCCAGAGCATCCGCCGCAGCCAGGTCGAGGATCTGCTGCGTTTCATCGCCGGCAGTTCTGCGGGGGCACCGGTGGTGATTGCCGGCGACTTCAACGCCCTGGTCGATGCCGGCGATCTGAGCGAACTGCGCAGCCACTACGGCGACAGCTACGGCAGCGTGCACGTCAACACCGACCTGGCGGGTGTGAGCACGCTCAACCGCCATTACTACCAGGCGCCGTCGCGGATCGACCACATCTTCTTCCAGCAGGACGAGATGGTCGCGCGCGAAGCGAAGATCCTGTTCGACCAGCCTGATGACGGCGGCCGCTGGGCCTCCGATCACTACGGGGTGTGGACCCGGCTGCAGTTCGCGCCGAAGCCCTGATAACGGCATCGCGTGGCGACGCGGCAGGCGTTCGCTACGGCATCTGATACGCCACAAACAGAAACGGCGGGGATCATCGATCCCCGCCGTTTCGTTGTTGCCGATCAAGGATCGATCAGGCGACCGGCGGCGTGCGCTTGCCGGCGTCTTCGTCTTCTTCCGACGCCTGCGCGTCGGCGGCCTGTGCGGCAGCGTCGGAATGGCCATCGGCGATCGGGTCGACCTGCGCCGGCACGATCGCATCGGCGACCGGCGCAGCGGCGTCCACCGGTGCGGCTTCGACAGCCACCGGGGCTGCGGGCTGCTCGGCGACCGGGGCGACTTCAACCTCGGCCTTCGGTTTGACTGCCGGAGCAGCTTCAACCACCGGCGCAACATCGGCCACCACCTGCTTCGGCTCGGCCACCGGTGCGGCTTCGACCACCGCGGTCGGTTCAGCGACCGGAGCGGCTTCGATCGCAGCAGCGGTCTCGACCACCGGCGGCTTCGCCTCGATCACCGGAGCCGCTTCAGGCGCGGGCTGCACCGGCGTCGCTGCATCGATGGCATCCAGCATGCTGGTCTGCACCGGCGACGAGGCCGGTTCGACCTTGGCAACTGCTTCCAGCGGAGCCGGAGTCTGCACTGCGGCGGACACTGGAGCGGCTGCCTCGACCACGGCACTGCTTACGGCAGCGACCGGCGCAACCGCGGCGGCCACTGCAACCGGTGCACGTGCCGGCTTGCCGGCATCAGCGGCGGCCGGCTCGACTTCGTCATCGAAATCAAATTCCGGCTGCGAACGCGACGGCTGCACGGCGGCTGCCGGTGCGCCGACCGAAGCCGGGGCGGTCTGCTCGACCGAATCGCCGTCGTTGTCCTCGCCTTCGGCATCATCGCCGTCGTCCAGGTCATCACCCAGTACGTCACTACCTGCAGCGTTCTCGGCGCCACCACGACGACGACGACGACCACCGCGACGGCCACGGCGGCGGCGGGTTGCGCCTTCGCCGGTCTGATCGCCTGCGGCATCGGCCGCAGCATCCTCGGCAGCCCCGGTCGCAACCACGACCTCGGCATCGGTCGTTGCGGCGGTGTCCACGGCCGCGACAGTGTCGACCACGTTTTCAGTGGCGACGGCCGGTGCCAGTGCCTTTTCTTCCTGCACCGCAACCGTGGCCGCAACCGCAGTCGTGGTAGCCACGGCAGCAGCAGCGGTCACGACATCGGCCGGGGCTTCGGCAGCGGCACGCTGCGACTTCTCGGCCGGCTTGTCACCGTCCTGCGGGCGCGGCTGCCTCGGCTGCTTCAGCTTCGGCTGCTGCTGCCCCTGGCCCTGTTCGTTGCGCGGCTTGTTCTGCTGCTGCGGCTGCTGGGCATCCTTCGGCTTGCCCTGCTGCTGCGGCTGCTGCTGGCCATTATTGCCATTGGCCTGGCTGCCGCCGTTGCGGCCATCCTTGCGCTGCTCACCGCGGTCCTTGCGGTTGCCGCCGTCCTTCTGCTGCTGCGCATTGCCATTGCCGCCGTTGCCACGGCTGTCCTCGCGACGGTCCTTGCGGTCCTTGTTGCGATCCTTGTTGCGGTCACGGCGACCGCCATCCTGCTGCTGGCGCGCGGCCGGTGCCGGCGCAGGAGCGGGAGCGGGCTCGCCGCCAAAGATGCGCTTCAGCCAACCAACCACGCCACCGCTGGCGGCGGCAGCGGGAGCCACTGCGGCCACCGGTGCGGGTGCAGGCGCAGCGGTCGGTTCCACTTCCTCCCGCACCGGGGCGGGGGAGTTGTGCTTGACCTGGGTCACCATCGGCGGCGGGATGTTCAGCTGGCCCTTGGTCAGTGCGTGCACCGGCAGCTTGCGCGGGGTGCCGCGCTGGTAGCTCGGCTTGCCGCTTTCCTCGCCCAGTTCGTTGTCGCGCAGGCGGGTGACGGTGTAATGCGGGGTGTGCAGCTGTTCGTCGGCAACGATCACGATCGGCGCCTCGTGGCGCTTCTCGATTTCGCCCAGCGCGCCGCGCTTTTCATTGAGCAGGTAATTGGCGATCTCCACCGGGGCCTGTACCAGCACCTGCCCGGTGTTCTCCTTCATCGCATGCTCTTCGGCGACGCGGATGATCGACAGCGACAGCGACTCGACGCTGCGCATGCGGCCATGGCCGTCGCAACGCGGGCAGACGATCTGGCTGGATTCGCCCAGGCTCGGGCGCAGGCGCTGGCGGCTCATTTCCAGCAGGCCGAAGCGCGAGATGCGGCCGACCTGCACGCGTGCACGGTCGTACTTCAGCGCGTTGGCCAGGCGGTTCTCGACCTCACGCTGGTGCTTGTTGGAGGCCATGTCGATGAAGTCGATCACCACCAGGCCGCCGAGGTCGCGCAGGCGCAGCTGGCGGGCCACTTCTTCGGCCGCTTCCAGGTTGGTCTGGAACGCGGTGTCCTCGATGTCGCTGCCCTTGGTGGCGCGCGAGGAGTTGACGTCGACGGCAGTCAGCGCTTCGGTCTGGTCGACCACGATCGAGCCACCCGACGGCAGGCGCACGTTGCGCTCGTAGGCGCCTTCGATCTGCGATTCGATCTGGAAGCGGTTGAACAGCGGGATGTCGTCCTTGTAATGCTTGAGCTTGCGCAGGGTCTGCGGCATCACCTGCTGCATGAACTCCTTGGCGTGCTCGTACATTTCCTCGGTGTCCACCAGGATCTCGCCGATGTCAGCACGCAGGTAGTCACGCAGGGCGCGCACGATCAGGCGCGATTCCTGGTAGATCAGGAACGGGGCCGGCTTGCTCAGGGCGGCTTCGGCGATGGCGCGCCAGACGTTCAGCAGGTAATCCAGATCCCACTGCAGCTCTTCCGCATCGCGGCCGACGCCGGCGGTACGGATGATGACGCCCATTTCGTCGGGGATGTTCAGCTTGTCCAGAGCGTCCTTCAGGGCCGCCCGGTCTTCACCCTCGATGCGACGGGAAACACCGCCGGCACTGGGGGAATTGGGCATCAGCACCATGTAACGGCCGGCCAAGGAGATGAACGTGGTCAGGGCGGCGCCCTTGTTGCCACGTTCTTCCTTGTCCACCTGGACGACGATTTCCTGGCCTTCCCTCAGCAGCTCGCGGATGCCGGCCTTGTTGTGGTCGACACCGGCCTGGAAGTAATCGCGGGAAATTTCCTTCAGCGGCAGGAAGCCATGGCGGCCACCACCGTATTCAACGAAGGCCGCTTCCAGCGAGGGCTCGATGCGGAAGATCCGGCCCTTGTAGATGTTGGACTTCTTCTGTTCCTTGGACGGCTGCTCGATGTCGATGTCATACAACGACTGGCCATCCACGATGGCAACACGCAGCTCTTCAGCCTGCGTGGCGTTGATCAGCATTCGCTTCATTGTTGCGTTCCTCGCAAGCGGCTACCGCGCGGAACGCCATGGAGTTTCGCCTCTGGACACGGCTCGCCGCCCATTCGCGCAAGCGCGGGGAGGGCGACTTGGGTTTCCAGCGCTACGACACCACGGCAGGCCGCGGGAGCGCTTCAATTTTCTGGTTTTGGGTGTTGCAGGGCCGGAGGCAGCTGTCAGCCAGGCTGGAGCGCCGCACGGGACATGTTCAGCGCGACTGCGTGTCAGGCAATCGGCGATGGCCGGGAACGCCGGTGAGCCGCTAACATGGCCGCCCCGCGGGCGGTGGTCGCGCACTGTGCCGGATTCGTCGGAAGCGGGGCTTCTGGCCCTGAGTAACTTCCAACGAAATCAATCCCTTATCTCGCCCCCCGAGTGTAACAGAATAAACAGGCTGATGACTGCACAAGACCCCACCAAGCCGGCCGGCGACAAGCCTTCCGTGCGCATGATCACCGTTCCGGCCGACCGCGCCGGCCAGCGCCTGGACAATTTCCTGCTCGGCCAGCTCAAGGGTGCCCCGCGCAGCCTGGTCTACAAGCTGGTCCGCAGCGGCCAGGTGCGCGTCAATGGCGGCCGCGCCAAGGCCGAGCGCAAGCTGGAGGCCGGCGACGAAGTGCGGATACCGCCGGTTCGTCTCAGCGAAGAGGGAGACAAGGCGGGTCCGCCCGAGGCGTTCATGCGTCGGCTGGAGCAGGCCATCGTCTTCGAAGATGCCCGGCTGCTGGCGCTGAACAAGCCGACGGGCGTCGCCAGCCATGGTGGCAGTGGCATCAGCTTCGGCGCCATCGAGACCCTGCGCGCTCTGCGCCCCGGGCAGACCCTCGAACTGGTCCACCGGCTGGACCGTGACACCTCGGGCCTGTTGATCGTGGCCAAGAAGCGTTCGGCACTGAGCGAGCTGCAGGCACTGCTGCGTGAAGACCACGGCGCCGGTATCCGCAAGCGCTACCTGACCCTGTTGGCCGGGCGCATGCCGGACGGGGTGATGACGGTCGACGCGCCGTTGCACGTGGGCCTGCGCCAGGGCGGCGAGCGTCATGTGCAGGTCAACGCGATCGGCAAGGAATCCATCAGCCATTTCCGGGTGCTGGAGCGCAAGGGCGGCCATTCCTATTGCGAGGTGCGCATCGAAACCGGCCGCACCCACCAGATCCGCGTGCACGCCCAGCATCTGGGGCATCCGGTAGCCGGTGACGACAAATACGGCGATCCTGCGGTCAACAAGCGGCTTCGTGAGCAGATCGGGCTGAAGCGCCTGTTCCTGCATGCCGCGTCGCTGGAGTTCGCGCTGGACGACGGCAAGAGCCCGTATGTGCTGAACGCGCCGCTGGCCGATGAGCTGGTCGAGGCGCTGGACAGGCTGAAGTAGCCCCTGCGGGGACTGACCGGCCAACGGGCGCAGCCCCCTCGCGGCTGGCACTGTGATCGAATGCCGGGGAGCGCTGGGCGGGGTGCGTTTGCGGGGGATGCCGCAAGTACGTCCTTGTAGGCTCAGCCGCGCCATCCATGGCGCGGATGCCCCCGCAAGCGCACCCCGCCCAGCGCCAGACAGATCGCGCGCGTGCCAGCCACGGAACATCAAAAGAAAAGCAGAGTCGAGCAACGCTCGACTCACGCGCGCAGCGCGGGCTTCGCTTTTAATCCTTTCATCGCGCGGCTGGCACGCACGGAAAAATGAGGGGCACGGGCGGGGTCAGTTCGCGGGGGTGTCCGCGGCATGGATGCCGCGGCCAAGCCTCCAGGGACGGATTAACGGCGTCCCCCGCGAACTGACCCCGCCCGGGACCATTCAGAAAGGTTCGGGTGCCAGCCGCGAGGGGGCTCAGCCCGTTGGCCGGAAATCCCTCACCACTTGAACAGCACCAGGCTGATCGCCAGCGTACCCATGCCGGCCACCAGGCCATACACGGTTTCGTGGCCCTTGGCGTAGCGCTTGGCCGCCGGCAGCAGCTCGTCCAGCGCCAGGAACACCATCACACCGGCAATCAGGCCGAACACCCAGCCGAACGTGGCGTGGGACAGCGAGCCGGAAAGCAGTACATAGCCGATTGCCGCGCCCACAGGCTCGGCCAGGCCTGACAGCAGGCTGGCGGCGAACGCATAGAACTTGTTCTGCGTGGCGAAGTAAACCGGCACCGCAATGGCGATGCCCTCGGGAATGTTGTGGATGGCGATGGCGAAGGCCAGCGGCATGCCCACCGACGGGCTCTCCAGCGTCGCGAAGAACGTTGCCAGCCCCTCCGGGAAGTTGTGCGCGGTGATCGCCACCGACGTCAGCAGGGCGACCCGCTTCAGGTATTCGCGGCTGTTCTCGCGGAAGGCCGGGTCCTGCTTGTCCAGGCTGTCATGCGGGTTGGGAATGAAGTGGTCGATCAGCACGATCACCACCACGCCCAGCAGGAAGGCGAGGGTGCCGTAGGTGAAGCCGGTGCGTTCACCATAGGCCAGCGCGAACGAGGCGATGGATTTGTTGAGGATCTCCGACAGCGAGACGTACACCATCGCGCCGCCGGCAAAGGCCAGGCCGAAGGCCAGCAGGCGCGGATTGGGGCGACGCGAGAACAGCACCAGCAGGCTGCCGATGGCGGTGGCAAGGCCCGCAGCGAGGGTGACCGCCAGGGCGATCCAGATGTTTTCGGGGGGAATCTGCAGCATGTACCGACGCGTTCCTTGTCATCAAGCAATCGCCCCGGCACGGGCCGGGGCGGCAAAGGCGAGGCGGGCGTCGGCTGGCCTCGTCACCGGCAGGCGATCAGCCGCCGCGGCGCAGGCTTTCTTCGATGGCGAAGCACTGGTCCGGCTTGGGCTGCGGCGGGTTGAAGCTGACCGGCACCTGGATCGTGGCCGGCACGGCCTCGCCATTGCGGGTGGCTGCCTTGAACTGCCAGCCCTGCACGGCGGTCTTGGCCAGATCGTCCAGCTGCGGGTTGCCCGCGCCGGTCAGCAGGGTGACCTCGCTGGGTTTGCCGTCGGTGCCGATCACCACCTTGAAGGTGCTGGTGCCGCCGACGCCGGTGCAGGCCAGTTCCAGCGGGTATTGCGGCGGCGGGGTTTTCACCGCAGCCACTTCGGTGGGTGCGGCAGCCGGTGCTGCCGGCGGTTCGGAGGTGCCGCAGCCGGCCAGGCCGGTCACGGCAAGCAGGGACAGGCTCAGCAATCGCACGTTCATTTCAGTTGCTCCGTCAGGGCCGAAGTCTTCGCTGCGCAGATGAAGTCGTTCTCGCTCAGGCCGCCCACGTCGTGGGTGGAGTAGCGGACGACGGCACGGTCGTAGTGGACGCCGAGGTCCGGGTGATGGTCCTCGCCGTGGGCGATCCAGGCCAGCGCGTTCACGAAGGCCATGGTGGCGTAGTAATCCTTGAAGCGGAACGTGCGCACCAGCGCCTGGCCGGCCTCGGCCAGCTCCCAGCCGGGAACCTGCGGCAGCAGTTCGGCCAGCCGGGCCTCGCCCAGCTTGTGGTCGCTGCCTTTGCGCGGCACGCAACGGGCCTGTGCCAGCGGAATCAGGTCGGCCATGGGTTCCTCCACCTCGTGTTGACTGAACAATGCGCCGGCCGGTGTATAAAACGAATGAGCGGCTGACGCTTACTTGGCTAGAATAGCCTGATGATCCAGATCTCCGACACTGCCCAGACCCATTTCCGCAAGCTGATCGAACGCGAGGGCGTGCCCGGCATGGGCGTGCGCTTGAGTGCGGTCGATCCTGGCACCCCGCGTGCCGACGCCCGGCTGGAGTTCGCCGAGCCGACCGATCTGCTCGGCGACGAGTGGGCGGTGGACTGCGATGGCTTCACCCTCTATGTGGACGCCACCAGCGTTGGCTGGCTCGATGGCGCGGAGATCGACATCGTGCCCGGTACCGCTGGTACCCAGCAGCTGACGATCAAGGCGCCGCGGATCAAGGGCGAAGCGCCCGGCGATGCCGCCTCGCTGGTCGAGCGCGTGCATTGGGTGGTGGAAAACGAAGTCAATCCGCAGCTCGCGTCGCACGGCGGCAAGGTCGCCGTGCAGGAAGTCTCGGCCGACGGCGTGGTGCTGCTGCGCTTCGGCGGTGGCTGCCAGGGCTGCGGCATGGCCGACGTCACCCTCAAGCAGGGCATCGAGAAGACCTTGATGGGCCGTGTGCCGGGGGTGACTGCGGTGCGTGACGCTACCGATCACGACAGCGGCCACGCTCCGTATATTCCGCGCGGCAACGCCGCCTGATCGCCAACGCGTGCCTCTGCCCAGAGCCGAGCAACTCATCGACCTGCTGCTGGCGCGCCAGCAGCGACCGCCCATCCTCGAGAAGAGCACCGGCCTGCCGTACGGCTGGGCGATCTGGCTGCGGACGCTGGCGCCGCTGCCGCGTCCGTTCCACGCGCGCGAGGTGATCGCAGTGCTGCTGCCGCGGCCGCTGCCCGGGCCTCCGGGGCGCTTGCCGGGGCTGGGGCCATGGGCGTCCCTGCGCCGCCTGTTCTGGCAGGACTGGGATCCGGCGCCGCGTGACCAGCGCTGGATGCGCTGGACCTCGGCACTGCTCAGCGCGTTGCTGCATCTGTTGTTCTTCCTGCTGCTGCTCTGGGTGGCGGTGATCCGCACGTCTTCGCCGGACGAGCAGGGCAGCGAGGGTGAGCGCGTGCAGATTGAATTCGTCGGCCGTGCTGCACAGGAAGGCGGCGGCGACCAGCCCGGTGCCGAGGCGGCTGCCGCTGCGGAGGCCGGTGCTGTAGCCGCAGGCCAGGATGCCGGAGCGGCGACAGCGCCCCGGCCGCAACCGTCTGCACCTGCGCCGTCTTCCACTGCCGCTGCCACGGCACCGACCGCCAGCGTGCCGCCGCCGCCCGAGGTGGAGCCGGCGCCGGTGGCCGCACCGCCGCCCTCACCGGTACAGGCCACCGAGGTTGCAGAGGCGACTGCCGAATTCGTGGTGCCGCCGGTCGCACTGCCGCGCACCGAGGTCAGCATCGTGCCTCGCGACACCATTCCGACCGTGCGCGAGCGCAGCGTGCAGCCGGTACAGGCTGCGCCGATAGCAACGCCGGTACGCACGCCCGAGGTGGCAGTGCAGGCTCCCCGCGTGCGCGATGTACAGGTGCAGGAGCGCGAAATCAGCACGGTTGAAGCGCCGGTGGCGCCGCAGCCGATGCGCACCACCGACATCCAGGTACGCGTGCCGCAGCGCGACGTGCAGGTGCGCGAGCGCGAAGTGCAGGCGATGACCGATCCGCAGGTGCGCATGGCCACCGTTGCAGGGCGCGAGCCCACGGTGCGTGCGCCTGCCGGGCGCGAGGTGCAGGTGCGCGAACGGGAGGTTGCTGCCGCTCCGCAACCTGCCGCGTCGACTGCGGCAGGCAGTGCGACCACGCCGACGCCGGCACCCGCCGGCAGTTCGGCCCAGAACAGCGCCAGCGTGGCGCGCCCTGCGACGACCAGTACCGCCGCCGCACAGGCGGGCGCCCGTCCGGCACCGGCCCCGGGCAACTGGGCAACGCCCGCCCGCGGTGACGACTGGGGCGCCTCCAGCCGCAATCGCGACGGTGCCAACCAAGGCGCCGCGCAAACCAGTGCGGGCAAGGGCGATGGTCTGTTCAACGCTGACGGCAGCGTACGCGTGGCCGGCCAGGACGGGGCTGGCAAGGCCGAGCGTGGCGCACCCGGTGGGGCCAACGACGGCTGGAGCAAGGAGCGCATCGCCGAGTCCGGCAAATGGCTGAAGCGGCCGCCGTACGACTACACGCCTACCTCGTTCGACAAGTATTGGGTGCCGCAGGAATCGCTGCTCGCCGAGTGGGTGCGCAAGGGCGTCAAGGCAATGGAGATTCCGTTGCCGGGTACCAGCACGAAGATTTCCTGCGTGATCTCGATCCTGCAGGCCGGTGGCGGCTGTGGCCTCACCGATCCGAACATGCAGGACCAGCCCGCAGTGGCGCGTCCGCCGCCGGATATCCCGTTCAAGAAAGAGCTGCAGGAAGATAACGGCAGCCGGTAGGGTGCCGCATCCACGCATGGCGTGGATCTACTGTGCATCCAGCTGCGCCGGGTAGATCCACGCCATGCGTGGATGATCCATGGGCTTCACGTGCATGCCGACCAAGGTCGGCCTCTACCAGGTCATTCGCTCTGTGACAGGAACACCCAGAACGGGACGTCGCGGCCTACCCAGTCACGGCTGGCTTCATCCAGGATGTCCAGCAGCGTGTCGAACTCCTTGCCTGCACCGGCGCGCAGGGCATCGACGTCGGCCAGGAACAGCGCATAGCCATGGGCCGGCAGCCATTGCAGGTCGCGCAGGTTGTCAGACAGGGCATCCCAGTTGCCGCCGAAGCCGGCAGGGAAATCAAGCTGGGCGGCCAGCCGCGCCAGCAGGGTGCGCTTGTCGCCCACGCCATCCAGGTCGATCCGGATCACCTTCAGGTCGGCATCGCGCATCGCTGCCGACAGCGCGCTGATATCGGAGCTGTCGATCGCGTAGACGCCGGCATTGTTGATGTCATGCAGGCCGAGGCCGAAATCATCGTGGCTCATGGGCGTTCTCCGGAGGCCGGTACGGTGAAGCTGCGGAACGATTCGTAGTGATCATCGGTGTAGTACCAGGCATCGGGCGGGTTGCCACCGGTGACGATGCGCCGCGCGCCGCGGTTGCCTGCACCGGGCGTGTCGACGGTGTACTCGCGGTAGTAGCCACGCGGGCGCTGTGGCAGCTGTTGTTCGCGGTTGCCGAAGGTGCTGCCGTCCTGCCGATGCGGGAACGGGCCGCCGCGCTGGATCAGCGCGATGGTCTGGCGGGCCTCGGCCGGAAGGAAGCCGGGCAGGCCGCTGTCGCTGTTGCTGCGCAGCGCCGGTGCGTTGGCCGCCGGAGTGCCCTGCAGGTCGGGCGCGAACTGCGGCGGCGGCGGCCGCTGCAGGAAATGATTGACGACCAGGCCGAGCAGCAGCAGGACGATGGCAGTGATCAACAGCCGGGGGTTGCGCATGGGCAGGAGCAGGCGAGGGTGGTGCGCCCACTGTAGCGCCTGCGCGCTGCACCCTGCATGAGGGCGCGCGCCGCGTCACCGCTGCGTAACAATTGCCGGCATGCTCACCTGCAGGACGCAATTTCCTTTACATCCCCCTTGGTAATCTGGCGGCCTGTCCCCATCATTCACCGCGCAACGCCCGACACCGTCGGGTGCCCTCGCAATCAGGAGATGCATCATGGCCTACACCCTGCCCAAGCTGTCCTACGCCTACGACGCGCTGGAACCGCATATCGATGCGGCGACGATGGAAATCCATCACACCAAGCATCACCAGACCTACATCAACAACGTCAACGCGGCGCTGGAAGGCACCGAGTACGCTGACCTGCCGGTCGAAGAACTGGTGAAGAAGCTGAAGTCGCTGCCCGAGAACCTGCAGGGTCCGGTGCGCAACAACGGTGGCGGCCATGCCAACCACTCGCTGTTCTGGACCGTGATGGCTCCGAATGCTGGCGGCAACCCGGTGGGCGACGTGGCCAAGGCCATCGACAAGGACCTGGGCGGCTTCGACAAGTTCAAGGACGCCTTCACCAAGGCTGCGCTGACCCGTTTCGGCAGCGGCTGGGCATGGCTGAGCGTGACCCCGGACAAGAAGGTCGTGGTCGAGAGCACCGGCAACCAGGACAGCCCGCTGATGGAAGGCAACACCCCCATCCTCGGCCTGGACGTGTGGGAACACGCGTACTACCTGAAGTACCAGAACCGTCGTCCGGAATACATCGGCGCGTTCTTCAACGTCATCGACTGGAACGAAGTCGAGCGCCGTTACCAGGAAGCGATTGCCTGAGAACGGTAGCGCCGGGCCATGCCCGGCGGCTTCAACAGAAGGCCGGGGGAGACCCCGGCCTTTTTTGTTTGCGCATCGGTAGTGCCGGCCGCTGGCCGGCAACCTCATGGTTCTCATTCGGTGGTGGCAGCCACGTCCTGCAGCCGCAGCGTCGCCATCACGCCCAGGCGCAGGCCGGGCAGGTCGCCATCGGCGGGCAGCATGATCGCCTGCTGGCGGATGCCGCCGAAATGCTTGACCTGGAACAGCACATCCAGCCCATGGCCACTGGCGCCGCCGCCGCTGGCCGCCGGTGCGCCGGGATTGCGCCGGGCCGGCTGGAAGCCGGGCGTGCTGCGCACCAGCTCGACGGTGCTTGCGGAAAAGTCCCCGGCGATCAGGCTCGGCATGCCCTCGGCCGTGGCGCCGATCCAGGTCATCAGGTCGCTGGTCTGATGCTGCCGGGCCGTGGCCTCATCCGGCTCCGGCCGCAGGCGCGCGACGTAGACGTTGACGTCGTTGTCGCCCAGCCGCAGGCGCATCATGCCGGCGGCACTGAAGGTGCCCGGCGGATGCAGCAGGGTGACGCCGTCTTCGCTGACCGGCAGCCGGCTGAGCATCGCGTTGCCATGCCGGACCGGCTGGCTCGGCGGGTCTGCGGTGACGAAATCGCAGCTGTAGCGCAGCCGGCTGGCCAACCAGCAGGCCGGGTTGCGCCCTTGCTGCTGCAGGACCTGCTGCACCGAGATCACATCCGGCTGCAGATCCGTCAGCAGCTGCAGCACCTGTTCGCGGCGCTGCTTCCATTGCCCTTCATCACGGCTGGGCAGTTCCAGCGCGGCGACGGTCAATTGCCGCACCTCCGTGGCAAGGCCGGCGGCCGGCGGCGCCTGCGGTCGTGCCAATGCAGGCACGGCCAGCATCAGGGCAAGGCAGCTGGACAGGATGCGGGCAAAGGGGAGGGGGCGCATAACGATAAGTTTACGCTTTTGCCGTGCAGGTTCCGTGACTTCCGGCAGGGCCGCACATGCCTGCCATGCTTTGGCGCGCCTGTCATGCAGCCCTGCAGCGTGCTTCGCACGCACAGGTTCCGGTACTCTTGCGCCTTTCGTTTTGCAGGAATGCCTTACAGGATGAGCCACGACGCAGTCGCCCCCATCGCCGGCCAGGGAAAGATGCCGCGCCAGATCCCGTACATCATCGGCAATGAGGCCTGCGAGCGGTTCAGTTTCTACGGGATGCGCAACATCCTGGTGCAGTTCCTGATCACCTCCCTGCTGCTGCAGGAAATCACGGCCGAAGGCCGTGCCGGTGAAGCCAAGGACATCATGCACAGCTTCATGATCGGCGTGTATTTCTTCCCGCTGCTCGGTGGCTGGCTGGCCGACAAGTTCTTCGGCAAGTACCACACCATCCTGTGGTTCAGCCTGGTCTACTGCATGGGCCATCTGTGCCTTGCGCTGTTCGAGGGCAGCCGTGGCGGCTTCTTCCTCGGCCTGGGCCTGATCGCGCTGGGCGCCGGTGGCATCAAGCCGCTGGTGGCCTCGTTCATGGGCGACCAGTTCGACCAGAGCAACAAGCACCTGGCCAAGATCGTCTTCGACGCCTTCTACTGGATCATCAATTTCGGCTCGTTGTTCGCCTCGCTGCTGATCCCGCTGGTGCTGAAGAACTGGGGCCCGCAGTGGGCGTTCGGTATTCCGGGCATCCTGATGTTCATCGCCACCTTCGTGTTCTGGCTGGGCCGCAAGCGCTACGTGCTGGTGCCGTTGCCGCCCAAGGACCCGCATTCGTTCGCCAATGTGGTGCGCACCGCGCTGACCACGCGGGTGGCCGGCCAGGGCCGTCCGGGCCTGGTGATCGCCGTGCTCGGCCTGGTGCTGGCGGTGGCCTCGTTCGGCCTGGTCGGCTCGCTCGGCATCGTGATCTGCCTGTGCCTGGCGCTGGTCTCGATCCTGGCAGGCATCGGTGGTGGCACCTGGCTGCAGCTGGACCGCGCGCGCGGCCAGCATCCTGCCGAAGCCGTGGAAGGCGTGCGCTCGGTGCTGCGCGTGCTGGTGATCTTCGCCCTGACCACGCCGTTCTTCTCGCTGTTCGACCAGAAAGCCTCGACCTGGGTGCTGCAGGGCCAGCAGATGCAGATGCCGAGCTGGTTCACCGCCTCGCAGATGCAGGCGCTGAACCCGCTGCTGGTGATGATCCTGATTCCGTTCAACAACCTGGTGCTGTACCCGGCCCTGCGCCGCTTCGGTTTCGAGCCCACCGCGCTGCGCCGGATGACCGCCGGCATCGCTTTCAGCGGCCTGGCCTGGATCGTGGTGGGTGGCATCCAGGTGGTGATGGATGGTGGCAATGCGATGTCGATCTTCTGGCAGATGCTGCCGTACGCGCTGCTGACCTTCGGTGAGGTGCTGGTCTCGGCCACCGGCCTGGAGTTCGCCTACAGCCAGGCCCCGCAGGCGATGAAGGGCGTGGTGATGAGCTTCTGGAACCTGACCACCACCATCGGCAACCTGTGGGTGCTGCTGTCCAATGCGGCCGTACGCAACGAGACGGTGACCCACCAGATTGCGGGGACCGGGTTGAGCGAGGCGGCATTCCTGATGTTCTTCTTCGCCGGTTTCGCCTTCGTCGCGGCGTTGGCCTTCGGTTGGTATGCGAAACGCTATCGTATGGTCGACAACTACCGCACCGCCTGAGCCTGACATGACCCCCGTCAATCTGCTGTTGATCGCCATCACCGCCATCCTGTCGTGGATGGCGTTCAACAACCGCAAGCTGGCCGACCGCCTGATCCTGTGGCCGCCGGCGGTGGATCGCCACCGCCAGTACGACCGCCTGATCACCTACGGCTTCATCCATGCCGACTGGTCGCACCTGATCTTCAACATGATCACCCTGTTCTTCTTCGGGGGGTTCATCGAGAGCGTGATGGTGCTGCTGACCGGCAGCTACCTGGTCTATCCGGCGTTCTACGTCGGTGCGTTGCTGGTCTCGATCCTGCCCAGCTACCTGAAGAACCAGAAGAACCCGAACTACCTCAGCCTCGGAGCGTCCGGGGCAGTGTCGGCGGTGCTGTTCGCCTTCATCCTGATCAAGCCGTGGTCGATCATCCTGGTGTTCTTCATCCCGGCGCCGGCGATCGTCTATGCCGCGTTCTACGTCGGCTACAGCATCTGGATGGACAAGCGCGGTGGCGATCGCATCAACCACAGCGCGCACCTGGCCGGTGCGGCGTTCGGCGTGATCTTCATGCTGGCCATGCAGCCGAGCATCTTCAGTCACTTCCTGCGCGAACTGTCCAACCCGACCTTCCGCCTCGGCGGCGGCTGAGGGGGGGGGGGCGGGGTCGGATCCGCCGGATCCGACCCCCGGGGCTGCGGCCCCGCTCCGGGTCAGGCCCGGGTCTGCTGACCGTAGGTATCGAGCAGGCGGGAGAAGACTTCCTCGCCGATGCTCTGGAACGCCTGGTCTTCGGTCTGTCCCTCCACGGCCAGTTGCAGCAGGCCCTCCAGCAGGGCGTGATCGGTATCGGATTGGGAATCGCTGGGGTGCATCACGGGCCTCCACGGCAGATCGCTTGGTCAACTGTCGCAAGGGGCATGCCAGGCTGGCGCACCCCTGCAGAGGGGGTAGCGGCCGGCTGGCCTGAAGCTTGAGGGCAACAAGTGACGCAACGGGCGCAGACTTGTCCCTGTTCAGACTTCACGCGATCATGGCGCCCGCGTGCGCACCATCCACGCAGTCGCCGCAGGAGACAGTCCCATGGCTTCGGTCACGCCCCCCGGTCTGGCTTACGAGGTCGAACACGATCAGGTCAACCACCGTTTCACCGCCCGCGTGCGCGGGCAGGTGGCACTGTTGGAGTACCAGATCAAACGCAGGCGGATGGTCATCACCCATACCGAAGTGCCCGAGCCGATCGCCGGACGTGGCATTGCCGGTGAGCTGACCCGGGTCGCACTGCGTTTCGCCCGTGAGCAGAAGTACAAGGTGGTGCCGGCATGTGCCTATGCCGAGGCGTTCCTGCAGCGGCACGAGGAGTACCACGATCTGCTTGTGGGCTGAATCCAGCGGGCCACCCTTCAGCCAGGGCAGGCGATGATGCATGAACATGAACAGGGGATCCCGATGAAGATTGGAAACAACCGGCCACTGCACGCCAGCGTGCTGGCCGGCGCTATGGGCGTGCTGTTGCTGGCCGGTTGCCAGCGCGAGAACGAGGCGGCTCCGGCCACCGATGCCGCACCTGCGGCCGAAACCACCGGCACCGCCGAGGCACCCGCGGCGGAAGCGCCGTTGGATCTGCGCGATGTGATCGAGAACAACGAACGTGAAGTGGTCGGCATCAGCTACCCGGCGGGCATCGATCGTTATCCGGGCCTGGCACGCGCGCTGCAGGCCTATGCCACCTCCGCCCGCAGCGATCTGCAGCAGGCGCTGGACGGGCTGGGCAACGACAAGCCGACCATGCCCTATGAGTTGTCGCTGAGCTTCGAGAAGCTGCTGGAGACGCCGCAGCTGGTGGTGGTCAGTGCCGACGGCAGCCGCTACACCGGCGGCGCCCATGGCGAACCGCTGGTTGCTCGTTTCGTGTGGCTGCCGGCGCAGCAGCAGATGCTGAGCGCCGAGAAGCTGGTGGCCGATGCCAAGGGATGGAAAGCGATCAGCGATTTCGTCGCCGACCAGCTGCGCGAGCGTGTGGCCACCCGCCTCAGCGGCGAGGACATGGACCCGTCGCAGCTGCAGGAATCGCTGCGCAATGCCTCGCGGATGATCGCCGACGGCACCGGTCCGCAGGCCGACAACTTCAGCCAGTTCCAGCCGCTGACCGACGACAAGGGACAGATCACCGCGCTGCGCTTCGTGTTCCCGCCCTACCAGGTGGGTCCATACTCGGACGGCACCCAGACCGCCGATGTGCCGGCCTCGGTGTTGTTGCCACACGTGGCCAAGGACTACGTGGAGCTGTTCGCGCGCGGGTAACCGTAGACGAGGAGGTGACGTGGATACAGGGTTGCAGGAGCGGGTCACCGGCCTGCTCCACGAGGCCGGGGTCCAGATCGATGGAACCCGGCCGCAGGATATCCAGGTGCATGACCCGCGCTTCTTCGCGCGGGTCATCGCGCACGGCTCACTCGGCTTGGGCGAGAGCTATATGGACGGCTGGTGGGATGCCAACGTCCTCGATGAGTTCCTGTTCCACCTGATGCAGGCGCACCTGGACGAACGGGTGCACGGCTGGCGCGAGGTAGCCGACGCCTTGAAGGCGCGCCTGTTCAACCTGCAGTCCGGGGCGGGCAGCTACGAAGTCGGCCGCCGCCACTATGACCTTGGCAATGACCTGTACCAGGCGATGCTTGGCCAGCGCCTGGTCTACAGCTGTGGTTACTGGCGCAATGCCGACGATCTGGATGGCGCGCAGGAAGCCAAGCTGGACTTGGTGTGCCGCAAGCTGGGGCTGCGTCCCGGGCAACGCGTGCTGGACATCGGCTGCGGTTGGGGCGAGGCGCTGAAGTTCGCCGCCGAACGATACGGTGTCAGTGGCGTGGGCATCACCATCTCGCAGGAGCAGGCCGACTTCGCCCGCAAGCTGTGCGCTGGCCTGCCGATCGAGATCCGGCTGCAGGACTATCGCGAACTTGACGAACCTTTCGATGCGATCTTCTCGATCGGCATGTTCGAACACGTGGGCGACAAGAACTACCGCAGCTTTTTCGACGTGGCCCGGCGCTGCCTCTCGCCGCGGGGACTGCTGCTGTTGCATACCATCGGCAGCAACATTTCGCGTCACCGCACCGATCCGTGGATCGCCCGCTACATCTTTCCCAATTCGATGCTGCCGTCGGCGGTGCAGATCAGCCGGGCGTTCGAAGGGCGCTTCGTGCTGGAGGACTGGCACAACTTCGGTACCGACTACGACCTGACGCTGCAAGCCTGGCGGCGCAACGTGGAAGCGGCGTGGCCGCGGCTGGACGCGCGCTATGACGAACATTTCCGGCGCATGTGGCGTTTCTATCTGGCCGGATCGATGGCCAGCTTCCGCTGCCGGCATGCGCAGCTGTGGCAGCTGGTGCTGTCGCCGGAGGGCGTGCCCGGGGGATATGTAGCGCCGCGGTGATCGCCGGCGGAGGCGCGCAACCGCAGCAGCCCGCCGTCTTGCCGGGCTGCTGCGGCATCACCCTTGCGTCAGTTGGCGACGGTGTAGACGTATCCCAACGACGTGTTGGCCGTGTCGGTTCGGGCTCTGACCTTGAAGTGCATCGGCGGCAGATTGCGTCCGCTCATGCGGCATTCCTCGAGCTCATCGACCTTGCAGGTGAACTGCGTTTCGGTGGGTTCAAAGCCCATGCCAATGTAGATGTCCAGGTCGGGATTGGCGCGCAGCTTGGTCGTCGTGTACCGGTTTGCCTTGGGCTTGACGACGCCGGAAATGCTCTCGCCCTCCATCAGCGTCACATTGATGCCGGCCGTGCGGGATCCGCCCGGAGCGGTCTGCAGGTTCCACGACAGACAGACCGCATCTGCCGGATCGTTGCAGGCAACCTCCTGCGTGTCGTAGGCACGTCCTGCAGCCATGGCCTGGGATGCAGAAAAGGTTGCGATGCCAGCCAGCACGCTGGCACACAGCAAGGGAGCTTTGAAGCGCATTTTCATGTTTTTTCACAACGGGAAGTCAGGACGATTGACTGGCGTTCGCACCTCCTGTGCTCGCCTCCCTCCGTGGTCGGTCGGGGCCGAGTGGGCCACAAGCGGCACCGCGCGTTCTGGGGCCACTGTCAAATTTCGTCGTGGAATGATCTTCTCCTGACAACTTCATTTGATTTGCGACAAGCGGTGTCGCGAACTGCTGTATCGGGCTGAATGACGGGTATATGACGCGGCCATCTTCTTGCACCTACGTCATGGCAAGAGGCGAATGCGACAGCGGGTAAAAGGCCAGCATCGGCAATGCGCCAGGTCCGCCCCGGCGAAAAAAAAACCGCCCGGTCTCCCGGGCGGTTTTCGTTTCACGCTATGCGGTGCCGGCGATCAGTTGCCGGTGCCGGTCAGGCCACGCTTTTCCAGCAGCGGTTCGATCTGCGGCTCGTGGCCGGCAAAATCGCGGAACAGCTGCATCGCATCCACGCTGCCACCCTTGGACAGCAGGGTCGCGCGGAAGTGGTCGCCGTTCTTGCGGCTCAGGCCGCCGTTGTCGCGGAACCACTTCTGGGTGTTGGCGTCGAGCACTTCCGACCAGATGTAGGCGTAGTAGCCGGCCGAGTAGCCGCCCATGATGTGGCTGAAATACGGGGTCCTGTAGCGCGGCGGAACCGGCGCATAGTAGATGCCGTCCTTCTCCAGCGCGGCGCGCTCGAAGGCCATCACGTCCTTGGCGGCCGGGACCTGGTCCGGGCCGATCTGGTGCCAGCGCTGGTCGAGCATGGCGGCGCCCAGGTACTCGGTGGTGGCAAAGCCCTGGTTGAACTTGGCCGCGGCCAGCACCTTGTCCAGCAGTGCCTGCGGCATTGCCGAGCCGTTCTGGTAGTGCTTGGCGTAGTTCTTCAGGATGGCCGGATTGTCGGCCCACATCTCGTTGACCTGCGAGGGGAACTCGACGAAGTCGCGCGGCACCGCTGTGCCCGAGAAGTACGGATACTTCACATTCGAGAACATGCCGTGCAGGGCGTGGCCGAACTCGTGGAAGGTGGTGCTCACTTCATCCCAGGTCAGCAGGGTCGGCTGGCCGGCCGGCGGCTTGGGAATGTTCAGGTGGTTGGCCACCACCGGCTTGAAGCCGGTCAGCTTGGACTGCGAGACGTACGAGTTCATCCATGCACCGCCGCGCTTGGAGGCACGTGCGTACGGGTCGAAGATGAAGATCGCCAGCTGGCTGCCGTCGGCATCGAACACGTCATAGACGGTGACGTCATCGTGGTAGACCGGCAGGTCGGTGCGCTGCTTGAAGGTCAGGCCGAATTCCTGGTTGGCGGCGAAGAACACGCCGTTCTCCAGCACGTTCTTCATCTCGAAGTACGGCTTCAGCTGCGATTCGTCGAAGTTGTACTTGGCCTGGCGCACCTTCTCGCTGTAGAAGGCCCAGTCCCACGGCTCCAGCTTGAAGGTCGGCTTGCCGGCGGCCTTCTGTTCCTGGTCGATCATTGCCTGCAGGTCGGCGGCTTCGCGCTTGGCGTTGGCCACCGCTGCCGGGGCCAGCTTGCCGAGCATCGCATTGACCGCTTCAGGGGTCTTGGCGGTCTGGTTGGTCAGGTTGTAGGCGGCGAAGTTGGCAAAGCCCATCAGCTTGGCCTTGTCGGCGCGCAGCTGCATGATGCGCGCGACCAGCGCGGTGTTGTCGAACTCACCGCCGCGGCTGCCGCGGGTGGTGGACGCTTCGTAGATCTTCTGGCGCAGGGCACGGTTGGCCAGGTTGGTCAGCGGCGGCTGGCCGGTGGTGTTGAGCAGGGTGATCACGTACTTGCCGTCCAGGCCACGGGCCTTGGCGGCTTCGGCGGCAGCGGCGATCTGCTCCTTGGACAGGCCGTCCAGTTCCTTGACGTCGTTGACGGTGATCGCCGAAGCGTTCACTTCCGACTGCACGTTCTGGCTGAACTTGGTGCCGAGGTTGGCCAGCTCGGCGTTCATTTCCTTCAGCTTGGTCTTGTCGGCCTCGGACAGCTTGGCGCCGGCGCGCACGTAATTGTCGTAGTACTTCTCGACCAGGCGCACGCCTTCAGCGTCCAGGCCCAGGGTGGTGCGGCTGTCATACAGCGCCTGGATGCGTGCGAACAGCTTGCCGTTCAGCGCGATCGCATCGCTGTGCGCGGCGAACTTCGCCGAATAGTCGGCCTGCAGCTTCTTGCGGGTGTCGTTGGTGTCGGCGCCGACCAGGCTGAAGAACACGGTGGTCGCGCGGTCCAGGGTGTCACCGCTCTTTTCCAGGGCGATGATGGTGTTGTCGAAGGTCGGCTTGGCCTTGGTGTTGGCGATCGCCTCCACTTCCTTCAGCTGCTGCGCCATGCCGGCGTCGAAGGCCGGGGCGAAGTCGCTGTCCTTGATCTTGTCGAACTGCGGGAAATGCAGCGGCAGCGGGCTGTCGGCGAAGAACGGATTGGCCTGCTGGGCATTGGCAGCGGCGGCCGGGGCGGCGGCGCTGGCCGAATAGGCGGGCAGGGCAAGGCCGAGGGTCATGGCCACGGCAAGGGCAAGGCGGGTGGTCAAGGTCGATACTCCGGTAAGGCAAACAAGGGCCCGAGGGTAACCCGGCCCGGCGCGCCCGCACTTGTGTCAAAAGGCATGTTGGCAAAGCCGCCCCGCAGCAGGGCCACCCCCTGGGTGGCTGCCCGGGTACCATGCAATCACCGCCCACGGCCATCCGCCATGACCACTGCCTACGATTTCAGCTTCCGCGACCTTGAAGGCCAGCCGCAGGCGTTGGCACAGTACCAGGGCCGTCCGCTGCTGCTGGTCAACGTGGCCAGCCGCTGTGGCTTTACCCCGCAGTACACCGGGTTGGAACAGCTGTGGCAGGACTATCGTGATCGCGGCCTGGTGGTGATCGGATTTCCCTGCAACCAGTTCGGCGCGCAGGAGCCGGGCGATGCCGCGCAGATCCGCCAGTTCTGTTCGATCGATTACCCGGTCAGCTTCCCGCTGTCGCAGAAGATCGAGGTCAATGGCGAGGGTGCCGACCCGCTGTGGGCATGGCTGTCTCATGAGAAGCGCGGGTTGCTGGGTATCGCCCGCATCAAGTGGAACTTCAGCAAGTTCCTGGTCGATCGCCAGGGCCAGGTGGTGGATCGCTATGCGCCGACCACCAAGCCGGAGCAGTTGCGCGGCGGCATCGAGGCGGTGTTGTGACCGGTAGCGCCGGGCCATGCCCGGCGACCGATATCCGCCGGGCATGGCCCGACGCTACCGAGGCAGCTTATTTCTCGACGAACGCGCGCTCGAACACGTAGTGCCCGGGCGTACCGATGCGCGGCGAAGTCTGGAAGCCACGGCTGTCCAGCACGGTGCGCAGGTCGGCCAGCATCTGCGGGCTGCCGCAGATCATCGCGCGGTCGTTTTCCGGGCTCAGCTCGGGCAGGCCGAGCGTGCGCTGCATCTCGCCGCTTTCCATCAGCGAGGTCAGGCGGCCCTGGTTCGGGAACGGCTCGCGGGTCACCGCCGGGTAGTACAGCAGCTTGTCGCCGACCATTTCGCCCAGGAACTCATGCTCACGCAGTTCCTTCTCGAAATAATCGCGGTAGGCCAGGTCCTTTTCGTAGCGCACACCGTGGCACAGGATCACCTTGTCGAAGCGCTCGTAGGTCTCCGGGTCCTTGATCACCGACAGCCACGGCGCCAGGCCGGTGCCGGTGCCCAGCAGGTACAGGTGCTTGCCCGGGTGCAGGTCGCTGATCAGCAGGGTGCCGGTGGGCTTCTTGCCGACCAGTACCTTGTCGCCTGGCTTGATGTGCTGCAGGCGCGAGGTCAGCGGACCGTCCTGCACCTTGATGCTGAAAAATTCCAGCTGTTCTTCCCAGTTGGCGCTGGCGATGGAGTACGCGCGCAGCAGCGGCCGCGCATCGGTCTCCAGGCCGATCATCACGAACTGGCCGTTCTCGAAGCGGAAACCGCTGTCACGGGTGAGGGTGAAGCTGAAGTAGGCGTCGGTCCAGTGGCGGACCTCAAGCACCGTTTCGGCGCCGAAAGCGGAGGACATGGGCGTATCTATCGGAAGTCGTCGGGTCAATTCTATCTCAAATGAGACAGGTTCTCATTAGGCGGAACGAGAGGCGTTCTCAGCGATAACCGGCCGCCTGCAGTTCGAACAGTTCGGCATAGCGGCCGCCCTGGGCCATCAGCTGCTCGTGCGTGCCGCTGGCTTCGATCCGGCCATCGGCCAGCACCAGGATGCGGTCGGCCATGCGTACTGAAGAGAAGCGGTGGGAAATCAGCACTGCCGTACGATTATCCGCCAATTCCCTGAACCGCTGGAACACCTCGAACTCGGCGCGGGCGTCCAGTGCCGCGGTGGGCTCGTCCAGGATCATCACCTGTGCATCGCGCATCCACGCACGGGCAATGGCGATCTTCTGCCACTGCCCACCGGACAGGTCCACGCCCTGCTGGAAGCGGCGGCCGATCTGCTGGTCGTAGCCGCCGGGCAGGGCAGCGATCACTTCCTCGGCCATGCCGCGGCGGGCGGCATCGGAGATCCGCGCGCGGTCGTCCATCGCTTCGACCTGGCCGACACCGATGTTCTCGCCGGCACTGAGGTTGTAGCGCACGAAATCCTGGAAGATCACGCCCAGATTGGCGCGCAGGTCGTCCAGGTCGTAGTCGCGCAGGTCGCGCCCATCCAGCAGGATGCGGCCTTCGTCCGGTTCGTACAGGCGTGCCAGCAGCTTGACCAGGGTGGTCTTGCCCGCGCCGTTCTCGCCGACCAGCGCCAGTACTTCGCCCGCGTGCAGGTGGAAATCCAGGTGGCGCACGGCCCATTGCTCGGCATCGGGGTAGCGGAAGCCCACGTCCTCGAACATGAAGCCCTCGCGGATCGGCTGCGGCACGCGCACCGCGTCCTGGCGCGAGTGGATTTCCGGTTCAATCTGGAAGAACGAATACAGGTCGTCCAGGTACAGCGCCTGGCTGGCCACCTGCGAGAACCCGATCAGCAGGCCTTCCAGCAACTGGCGCAGGCGCAGGAAGCTGCCGGCGAGAAAGGTCAGGTCACCGATCGAGAAATCGCCACGCACCGTGCGCCAGGCGATATAGGCATACGCGGTGTAGTAGCCCAGCGTGCCCAGCGCGGCCAGCAGCGTGCCCCAGAACGCCCGCCGCCGGGCAAGCGCGCGGTTGGCCAGGAACAGTGCCGCCGACAGGCTGCGGTAGCGGTCGACCAGGAACCGGTGCAGGTTGAAGATCTTTACTTCCTTGGCCGTCTCCACGCTGGCACCGAGCTGGCGCAGGTAGTCCAGCTGGCGGCGCTCCGGCGTCCACAGGAAGTTGAGGCTGTAGCCGGCCGCATTGAAGTGCGACTCGCCGATGAAGGCCGGCACCAGCGCCAGCGCCAGCAGCAGGATCAGCCACGGTGCGTAGACCAGCAGGCCGACGGCCAGGCTGGCAACGGTGATCGCATCCTGCACCTGGCCGAACAGCTGGCTCATCAGGTTCATCCGGCCCATGGTCTGGCGCCGTGCGCGGTCCAGCTTGTCCTGCAGGTCCGGGTCCTCGAAATCCTCCAGGTCCAGGGTCGCCGCATGTTCCATCAGGCGCACGCTGGTGGCGTTGGCGAACAGCTCCGACAACAGCGCATCTGCGTAGCTGACCAGCCGACCGAGCAGGTCCGAGGCGATCGCCAGGCCGAATTCCAGTGCCAGCAGGCCGAGCAGTGGATTGAGCAGGCCGCTGGACAGCGCCTCGCCCATCGGCGGAAAACCGGCTCCGTGCTGGCTCAGGTGCAGGGCGGTATCGATGATCAGCTTGCCGACGTACAACATCGCCACCGGCAGCAGCGCACGGATCAGGCGCAGGCCGAGGCTGGCCAGGGTCAGTGCGCGGCTGGTCTGCCACACCTGGCGCAGGAACGGCGGCAGGTTGCGCATCGCCTTGAAGCGTTGGCGCAGGCTGGGTTTCTTGGCGCCGGCAGCGCCGGCAATGGGAGAGGCGGGCATGCCGCCATTGTGCGCGCCTGATACGTGCAGGTGGGGTCAGGGCAGCCGTGTGGCCGCACGGGGTCGGATCCCTTTGCTGTGCAAAGGGCTCTGACCCCATCGGCCCGAATCGGGTCAGAGCCCTTCGCAATGCGAAGGGCTGGACCCACCCGCATCCACGCATGGCGTGGATCTACCGAGGCCAGCGCGAGACTGGCCCCGCCGAGAATCACGGCAGCGGTGGCAGCAGCCCAGCCCCCAGCCGGTTCCAGGCATTGATCACTGCAATGCCCATGCTCAGGTCACTGATGCCTTTTTCATCAAAGTGAGGTGCCAGCGCATCGAACGCCGCCTGCGACGGTGCGCCATCGGTCAACCGGGTCAGCGCCTCGGCCCAGCCCAGCGCCGCGCGCTCGCGGTCGTCGAAGAAGCGGCTTTCGTGCCAAGCGGGCAGCGTATCCAGCTTGCGCGGTTCGATGCCGCCCTTGCGCAGCGCCGTGCCGTGCATGTCCATGCAGTAGCCACAGCCATTGAGCTGCGACACGCGCAGGAACACCAGTTCCATCAACGTCGGATCGATCGAACTGTCATGCACCGCCTTGCTGGTGGCCAGCAGGCCCTTGAAGGCATCGGCGGCCAGGCGGGTGTAGGGAACGCGGGGCGAGGCGTGGTCGGACATTTTCGGCTCCACGGCGGCCACGGTGGCCGCCTTTCATTACAAGGACGCCGCAGCATCGCCGCGCGTGACAACCGACGGCAATTTGTTCGGATTGAGCACGCTGTAGAGATTGGCGATGCGGCCATCGACCACCTCGATGGTGGTGATCGAGTGCAGGTGGTCGCCTTCGAAACGCAGGATCGCCGGTTCGCCATTGACGTAGCCGAGCTGTGCCGGATGCGCCGCGCCGCGACGGGCGATGGCCCAGTACAGGCGGCCGATACGCTCGGCACCCCGCAGTGGTCGCACCGCTGCGGTGACCACGCCACCGCCATCGGAAACCAGCAGCGCGTTGGCATGCAGCAGCGCCTGGATGGCCTCGCTGTCGCCACGCTGGGAAGCGTCCATGAAGCGCGCCAGCAGTTGCCGGTGCTGGCTGGCATCGGCATTGAAGCGCGGCCGCCCAGACTGCAGGCGCTGCCGGGCCCGGTGCACCAGCTGGCGGCAATTGGCCTCGCTGTGGCCGATCAGCTCGGCAATCTCGCGGTAGTCGTGGTCGAAGGCTTCCTTCAGCAGGAAGGCAGCGCGCTCCTCCGGTCCGAGCTGTTCGAGCAGGGTCAGGAAGGCCACGGAGACGTCGTCGGCCAGCGCGTGCAGCTGCGCGGGGCCGGGCGCCGGGTCGGGTTCGAGGGTGATCGCCAGCGGTTCGGCCAGCCACGGGCCGACATAGTGGATGCGTTCACGCTTGGCTGCCCGCAGCCGGTCCAGCCCCAGCCGGGTGGTGGTGGTCACCAGCCAGGCCTCGGGGTCGACGATGGCGGCCGCATCGCTGCCGGCCCAGCGCAGCCAGGCGTCCTGGACCACGTCCTCGGCGTCGCTGCGGCTGCCAAGAAGGCGGTAGGCCAGCGCCATCAGGCGTGGGCGGTGGGTCTGGAAGGCGGTTTCGGCGTTCATGTGGGCAAGGACGCGCCAGCGGGGCGCAGCGTGACAGAGGGCAGGGTCGGATCTTGCCGGCCAGCGGCCGGCACCACCACCCCACGGTCGAGGGAGGGGGTAAAATGGGCGGATTACCCCCGCCAGCCTTCAGCAAGCGAGCAATCCGTGACATCGATCAAGCAGGAAGACCTCATCCAGTCCGTCGCCGACGCGCTGCAGTACATCTCGTACTACCACCCGGTCGACTACATCAAGAACCTTGCCGCCGCCTATGAGCGCGAGGAGTCGCCGGCAGCGAAGGAGGCGATCGCGCAGATCCTGATCAACTCGCGGATGTGCGCCGAAGGCCATCGGCCGATCTGCCAGGACACCGGCATCGTCACCGTGTTCCTGGAAATCGGCATGGACGTGCGCTGGGATGACGCCACCATGGGCGTGGAGGACATGGCCAACGAAGGCATCCGCCGCGCCTACCTGTACCCGGACAACAAGCTGCGCGCTTCGGTGCTGGCCGATCCGGCCGGCAAGCGCATCAATACCAAGGACAACACCCCTGGCGTGGTCAACGTCAAGGTGGTGCCGGGCAACACCGTGGAGGTGATCGTTGCCGCCAAGGGCGGTGGCTCGGAAGCCAAGACCAAGTTCGCCATGCTCAACCCGTCCGACTCGATCGTCGACTGGGTGCTGAAGACCGTGCCGACCATGGGCGCGGGCTGGTGCCCGCCGGGCATGCTCGGCATCGGCATCGGCGGCACTGCCGAGAAGGCGATGCTGCTGGCCAAGGAAGCGCTGATGGAGCCGATCGACATCACCGAGCTGCAGGCCCGTGGTGCGTCCAACCGCATCGAGGAACTGCGTCTGGAGCTGTACGAGAAGGTCAACGCACTGGGTATCGGTGCGCAGGGCCTGGGTGGCCTGACCACCGTGCTCGACATCAAGATCAACGACTACCCGACCCACGCGGCCAACCTGCCGGTGGCGATGATCCCGAACTGCGCCGCCACCCGCCATGCGCACTTCACCCTGGATGGCAGCGGCCCGGTGATGCTGGATCCGCCGTCGCTGGAAGACTGGCCGAAGCTGACCTACGACGCGTCCAAGGGCACCCGCGTGGACCTGGACACGATCACCCCGGAAGACGTGGCCAGCTGGAAGCCGGGCCAGACCCTGCTGCTCAACGGCAAGCTGCTGACCGGCCGCGACGCCGCGCACAAGCGCATGGTCGACATGCTCAACAAGGGCGAGGAACTGCCGGTCGATCTGAAGGGGCGCTTCATCTACTACGTCGGCCCGGTCGATCCGGTGCGCGACGAAGTGGTAGGCCCGGCCGGTCCGACCACCGCCACCCGCATGGACAAGTTCACCGAGCAGGTGCTGGCACAGACCGGCCTGCTGGGCATGGTCGGCAAGGCCGAGCGCGGTCCGGCCGCGATCGAGGCCATCAAGAAGCACAAGTCGGCCTACCTGATGGCCGTCGGTGGTTCGGCCTATCTGGTGTCCAAGGCGATCAAGGCGGCCAAGGTCGTCGGCTTTGCGGACCTGGGCATGGAAGCGATCTACGAGTTCACCGTGGAAGACATGCCGGTGACCGTGGCCGTCGATTCCACCGGCGAGTCGGTGCACAAGACCGGCCCGCGCGAGTGGCAGGCCCGCATCGGCAAGATTCCTGTCGTGGTGGAGTGATCGGCGCGGCGTCGACCACGCCCGTCCGATTGCAGAACGGCGCCCGGGTGGCGCCGTTCTTCGTTTAACGACTGCAACCGTGCGGCTTTGCTAGGGTGTGCGCGTTGCCAGGCAAGGGAAGCTGTTTGTGCGTCAAGGAATACGCAATGTTTTCGCCGCAGTCGCCCTTGCCTTGATGGTGGGCTGCGCGCCGCAGTATTACGTCGAGCAACCCACCAGCGAGGCCGGCCGTGTGTGTGCGGCGGGGTGTGCGCAGCGGCACATGCAGTGCGCGGATCAGGCACGGTCGATGGCCGAGATGGCGCAGCAGAGCTGTCAGTCGGACAAGGAGCGCGTCATCGACAGATGCAGTGACATCGCTGACGAGAAGATGCGGCATCGTTGCGAGGGTGCACGTGGCGCCGGCGCGTACTGCGCCACCGCAGCCAATACGCGCGCCTGCGATGCGACCCGGGCGCAGTGCGTACTCGACTGCGGTGGATCGGTGAGCGAAATCCGTTCTTCCGGCAGTCTTCCGGTCTATTGAACAAGGAGCGTCCTGTGAACCTGTTGCGTAGCCTCTCCCTTGTCACCCTGCTGGTCATGGCCGGCTGCAGTACGTCATCTTCGTCGTATGGCGGTGGGGGCGGCTTCAGCGCCGGTGCCCAGTGCCAGATGCAGTGCCAGGCCAGCTATCGCAGCTGCATGGCCGAAGGCCAGGGGATCGGCAGCCGCCAGTCCAGCTGCGAACAGCAGGTGGCACCGACGCCGGACCAGCGCTGCAAGGACATCGAGCATCCGGAACTGCGCCGTTCCTGCGAGTTGAAGGCGCACGACTGCACGCTGCGCGCACCGATGATGGGCTGCGGCGAGCGTCGTGATACCTGCATGAGCACCTGCGGCTGACCACGCCGGGGACAGCGCGCATAATCAGCCGTTCCCCGCCCAGGACAGGTCCTATGCGCACCACCTTGTATGGTTCCACCAGCACCGCCTCGCTGGTGGTGCATTGGCTGCTGATCGAGCTCGGCATCGAGCACGAACTGGTGCTGCTCGATTTCGAAACGCGCGAGCACAAATCAGCTGGCTACCTGGCGCTCAATCCGGCGGGCAGGGTGCCGACCCTGTTGATCGACGACCAGGTACTGACCGAGGCGGCCGCGATCGCGCTGTATCTGGCAGACCGTCATCCGCAGGCAGGGTTGTTGCCTGCCGTCGGCACACCGGAACGCGGCGAGGCCTATCGCTGGATGTTCTGGTGCGCCAACACCGTGCAGCCGGCATACCGCGCCTGGTTCTATCCGCATGAAGCAGCGGGTGGCGAGTGCATCGAGGCGGTGCGTACGATGGCACGGCAGCAGCTGGAGGCAGCGTGGCAGCACGTTGCCACACACCTGCAGGACGGCGATCCCTACCTGCTCGGCGATGCGCCGGGCGTGGTCGATTTCATGCTGGTGATGTTGATGCGCTGGTCACGCAACATGCCCACGCCCAGCGACCACTGGCCGGTATTGAAGGCGTATGCGGATCGCTTGAAGGCGCGCCCGGCGTTCGCCGAGGTCTATCGCCGCGAAGGCATCACCGACTGGCGGTAACCCGTTCTGTAGAGCCGGGCCATGCCCGGCTGCATTCACGGGTGGCACGCGAACCGCAGCCGAGCATGGCTCGGCTCTACCAAAGCGGGGCGGGTTACAGGATCTCCAGCACCGTTTCCGGGGGGCGGCACAGGCGGGTACCCTTCGCGGTGCGTACCACCGGGCGGTTGATCAGCCGTGGGTGGGTGGCCATCGCGGCCAGCAGGGCGTCGTCATCGCTTCCCTGCAGACCCAGTGCGGCAAACTCGGGTTCCTTGCTGCGCACCAGCCCGGTCGCGGCCAGGCCGGATTCGGCCAGTACCTGGCGCAGCGTGGCCACGTCGGGCGGGCTGCCGAGATAGTCGATCACCACCGGTTCGAAGCCGGCGTCGCGGATCAGCTGGAGCGCCCCGCGCGAGTTGCTGCACGCGGGGTTGTGCCAGATCGTCACATCCATCAGAACCACTCCAGCAGGGACACGCCCACGCCGACGTAGGTCGCCTTGTGGTTGTAATCGATCAGGCTCTCGCCATAGCCGTCGAAGATCTGCACATGGCCGCGCAGCAGGTTGCTGATCGGGAAGCCGTAGTCCAGCTGCAGCGCGCCGTGCGAGCGGTCACCGGTGCGCAGCGAATGACGTGCCATCAACGAGACCTCGTGACCTTTGTGGTTCCAGGTCAGGGTCGCGTCGCCGCGGCCCATGTAGTCCTCGATGTCCGGGTTGTTGTCGTCGCTGCGGGTCTCGGGAATGCGGTACCAGGGGCGCAGCACCAGTGCCCAGTTCTCGCGGTCGAGGCCGACGTTGAGGATCACCCGGTTCCAGCTGCGCGACAGCGGATCGGCACGGCCGTTGGACTGGTGGTTGAGGCTGATGCCGGTCATCCGCCCACGCCAGCCACCGATCGAGTAGCCGTTGCGGAACACCATCATCACTTCCGGCTCGTAGTTGGTCTCGCGGAACGGGCGCGAGTCCTCGCCGTTGTAGGCCTGCCAGCGCGAACTCTGGGTATAGCCCGCCCAGATATCGCCGTTGTCGCCGAACAGGTTCTCGGCGATCTTGGTCTTGAAGCTGATCTGGAACTTCAGCTCAGCGCTGTCCAGCACCTGCGGGGTGGTCACGCTGTTGGCCGGGTTCGGCGAGTGCGGCATGGTGTTGCGGTCGCTGGTCCAGAATGCCGGCAGCAGGTACACAGGCTTGTACGCGCGCAGCTGGAACGGGCCCAGCTTGGAGTCCTCGGCCAGTTCCCAGCGGCTGTCCAGCAGCGAACCGCGGCCGGCATTGGCAAGTGCGCTGTCCGGCGCTTCGGACCGGAACAGATCGCTGACACGCTCGCGCAGCTTCTCCTCGCCCTGGCTCACCCGCGTGGTGTCGCGCTGCTCGCGACGTGCCTGTGCGGCGGCTTCGGCGGCCGCATCAGCTTCGGCGGTGGCCTGAGGCGTGCGCCCGAACTGGCGGTCGTAGCAGGCCAGACGGGCAGCATCGGTCGTGATGGCTGCGCAGGCGGCCGGCGAGGCCTCGGCGCTGGGCGCGAATTCCTGCGCTGCCAGTGGCGCGCTGGCCAGGGCCAACGCCAGCGGTGCAAGACGGGGAAACAACGGAGAGAGGGTCATTGCAGCAGGCCCTTCGGAATGAATGCGGAAAGAGGGACAGTGTGGCGGCTGCATCCGGTAACGGCCAGCCCCACGGGTTTATGCCCGGCGTGTGCGTGCGCGCTGCGTGAAGGCCGCATGCCTCACAGGAACCAGGCGAAGGCGAACAGGCCCAGCATCGCGATCACCAGCGCCAGCTTCAGCGCCAGGCCCAGCAGGATGCCCAGCCACGTGGCCAGCCCGACCTTGGTCGAGCGGCCGAGTTCGCGGGTATGCCAGTACTCGCCCAGCAGCGCGCCCAGCAACGGCCCTGCGAACAATCCGATCGGCATGAAGAACAGGCCGACGATGCTGCCGATGAAGGTGCCCCAGAGCGCTTTGCGGCTGGCGCCCACGCGCTTGGCGCCAACTACGGTCGCCAGCACGTCGACCAGCAGCGACAGCGCGGTCAGCACGCCGAGGATCAGCAGGGTGGGCCAGCCGACATGGACGAAGCCGTCTGCCCAGGCCGCCAGCACCAGCCCGATGAAGACCAGCGGGATGCCCGGCAGGGCCGGCAGGACGATGCCGGCGATGCCGATGAGGACAAAAATGACCGCTAGCAGATACAAGATGAATGAGAGGTCCATGCTGTCCAGTATGGTTGTCTTTTTGGGGTTGACAGTGAAAGGTTTTTGCCAGTTGCTTTTTCGTTTTGGTCGGGTTAAGTTGCAGTCGCTGAGCTTGGCAAGGTCACCGTGGATCGTGGCCTGATGAAGCAAGATCGTTCCGATCCGCTGCATCGATGCACCTCGCTTCCCCCTTGCTTGTCAGCCGCCCAACAGGCGTATCCAACAACAAGTAGAGAGTCAAAGGGAGTTAGTGAGATGGCTGATCGCGAGAACGGTACCGTGAAGTGGTTCAATGATGCCAAGGGCTTCGGCTTCATCAGCCGGCAGAATGGCGAGGACGTGTTCGTGCACTTCCGTGCCATCGAGACCCAGGGCTTCAAGAGCCTCAAGGAAGGCCAGGCTGTGAGCTTTGAAGTGGTGCAGGGCCAGAAGGGCCTGCAGGCTGACAAGGTACAGCCGGCGTAATACCTGCCGCTTGCCGGCATGAAAAAGGCCCGCGCAAGCGGGCCTTTTTTTGTTGCTCCGGTTCTGATCGGCCGGAGCCCGCTGCGGTTCAGCGCAGGATGACCTTGCCGTTGACCACGCGGACATAGGTGTTTTCGCGGATGCCGCCGAGGTCGCGCTGGTTGACCACGATGGTGCGGCCGTCATCCATGCGCACGCTGATGTCATACGTATCGCTGGTGACGTTCTTCTGGATCTGGTTGCCGGCCAATGCGCCACCCACGGCGCCAGCGGCGGCGGCGATGTTCTTGTTGCCCCGGCTGCCGCCGGTGTGGTCGGAGATCTCATGGCCGGCAACCGCGCCGACGATGCCGCCGAGGATCGCGCCGGTGGCGGAGGGCGCGGTACGGCCGGACTGCACGGCATTGATGCGGGTGACGATGCCGCAGTCGGCGCAGCGGCCCTGGTTGTAACCGGAGTTGTTGCCGTAGCCGCCGTTGTTGTAGCCGCTGTTGTTGTAACCACCACCGCCATAGCCCGGCGAGGTGGCACAGCCGGCCAGGCCGACGGTTGCGATGACACTGGCGGCGATGAGCTGGATCTTCATGGGGCATCTCCTGGCCGTGAAGGCGGGTGCGTTGGGTGGTACTGCGTCATGCAGCAGGGTGAGCGAATCCTCCTCTTTCCAACGTGAACAAGGCGCCAACCACCTCGGCCTTCGCCCACTCGAAGATGAATCAGCGGAAGTCCTGATGACAGGCCCGGCAACCGTCCTGCAGTGCCTGGACCTGCTGCGCCAACGCGTTGCAGTCGATCGGCGGGCTGGCCAATGCCGCATTGAGATCGGCCCGGTACTGGCTGGCGTGCTGCTGGAACTGCCGGCTGTCCTTCAATCCGGGGAAGGCCTGGTCCAGATCGTTGGACAGCAGGCGCAGCACCTGCAGGCGCGGGACGCTGTCGGCCAGGCTGCAGCGGTTCTGCTGCTGAGCCTGCTGCAGCAGATCCGCCTGCCGCTGCATTACCTGCATCAGGCTGTCCGGGAACGGATCGCGGCGTGCCTGCAGTGCGCGGCCGACCATCACCGTGGCAATCAGGCCGATCAGCAGGCCCAGGCCGAGCACGAACAGATAGCGGTAGGCGGTGGACGGGCTGCGGGGTGGGCTGGCACTCATGGCGGGCGCTCCGGGCGTGCAACGGTGGGTTCGGCGTCGTCGTGCTGTAGTCAGGGGACCTGCACGTTAAAATAGCTGGATGAACGAACAGGTCAAACAACGCTTCGCCGGTATTGAACGGCTGTATGGCGTCGGCGCGCTCGAGCGCCTGCAGGGCAGCCGTGTTGCCGTGGTCGGCATGGGCGGCGTCGGCTCGTGGGTGGTGGAGGCGCTGGCGCGCTCGGCGGTGGGCCATCTGGCCCTGATCGATGCCGATGACATCTGCGTATCCAATACCAACCGCCAGCTGCCGGCGCTGGAAGGCAACTACGGCCGCAACAAGGCCGAGGCCATGGCCGAGCGCTGCCGGGCGATCAATCCGCAGATCGAGGTCGACGCCGTGCAGGCGTTCCTGACCCCGGCCAACATGGCCGAACTGCTGGACCGCGGTTTCGACCTGGTGATCGATGCCTGCGACAGCTTCCGGGTGAAGGTGGAAACCATCGCCTGGTGCCGCCGCCGCAAGCTGCCGTTGCTGACCGTCGGCGCGGCCGGCGGCCGTACCGATCCCACCCTGGTTCGCATCCGCGATGTCTCGCGCACCGAGCATGACGCGATGCTGGCGCTGATCCGCAAGAAGCTGCGCAGCGAATTCAACTTCCCGAAGAATGCCAAGCGCTATTTCGGCGTGCCGGCGGTGTATTCGCTGGAAAACGTGAAATATCCGCAGGCCGACGGCAGCGTCTGTGGCCTGCGGCCGAACCTGGGCGCGGATGCGGCCCTGAAGCTCGATTGCGGCGCCGGCCTGGGCGCGGCCACCCACATCACCGGCGCGTTTGCGTTCGCGGCCGTGGGCAAGGCGCTGGAGATGCTGCTGGAGCCGAAGAAGGTGAAGGCCGAAGTGGCCGAGGATCACGCCGACGCGTGATCGGTAGAGCCGGGCCAGGCCCAGCGAGCGCACAGCGCGACCAACATAATGCCGCCGGGCAGGGCCCGGCGCTACCGGTCAGGTGGGCAGGTTGAACAGCCGCCGGGCGTTGTCCGTGGTGGCCTGCGCCACTGCATCCAGTTCCATCCCGCGCAGTGCGGCGATGTGCCGGGCGATGACCGCCAGCCGCGCCGGCTCGTTGCGCTGGCCACGGATACCCGCGTCGGGCTGGTCCGGCGCATCGGTCTCCAGCAGCAACTGTTCCAGCGGTATCTCGCGGACAAGCCGCTGCAGGCGCTGCGCACGCTCGTAGGTCAACGGTCCGCCCAGGCCAAGCAGGAATCCCAGCTTGTGCAATTGTGCGGCCTGTTCCGGGCTGCCGGAAAAACTGTGCACCACCCCGCGCAGGCCACCGATGCGGCGGATCGCGGTGATCACCGCATCCACTGCGCGGCGGGCATGCACGATCACCGGCAGGTCAAACTCGCGCGCCAGCGTCAGCTGGCCGAGGAAATACTCATGCTGGACCTCGGCATCCAGGCCCTCGACGAAGAAGTCCAGCCCGCATTCGCCGATCGCGCAGGGCCGCTCCTGTTCGATCCATTCACGCAGCTGTGGCAGGTGTTCGGGCCGGTGCTGGTCCAGGAACATCGGGTGCAGGCCATAGGCGGGGTAGAGCCCCGTCGCCTGCTGGCAGACCTCGCGCAGCTTTGGCCAGCTGGCCGCAGTGACCGCCGGAACCACCTGCCACTGCACGCCGGCAGCGCGCGCGCGGTCGATGACCGCCGCGCGGTCGCCATCGAATTCGCTGGCATCCAGATGGCAGTGGCTGTCGACCAGCAGGTTCAACGCTGCTCCAGGGGCGGTGGCGTGGTCGCGCTGCGGTTCTTCCAGTTGGCCAGCAGCAGGGTGCCCAAGCCCAGCATCAGTTCGTCGACGAACGGAATCGGGTCGGGGATGAACAGGGTCAGCGCGAACAGGCCGGCGGTCAGCTTGAACAGGGTGGGGTAGCGCAGCCGGCGCGCCCATTGCAGGACCGGCAGCAGCATCGGGTTGGCCATGGCGGAGGTCCTCCTGGGGAATGTGCAAACGCTACCACGGGCCCAGCATTTCCAGATGCTGAATGGGTTACGGCGGTGAGCAGGAAATGTGGAGATTCCGTTCAGGCACCGCATGCTGCAATCTGGCCTGAGAACGTTGCGGACGGTCCGCAAGGAGCAGGTCATGAAAAGCACAACTACAACTGTCCTGGTCGCAGCGGGCGCGCTGCTGGTCGGTGGTATCGCCACCGCCGCCTTCATGAAGAGCGGCGACAGGTCGCCGGAGCAGCTGAGCGCCGGAAACCCGAGTGAATCGCGCCTGGTCGATGGCAATGCCACCGACGATGGCGCACGTGGCGACGCAGTGGACGCCAGTGCGCCGCGTGGCCTGGAATACGCCGATGTGCTGAAGGTCGATCCGATCACCGAGAAGCAGAAGGCCTATGCCACCGTGATCGGCACCGATCCGGTACGCGAGACGTCCACCACCCAGACCCCGCATGAGGTCTGCCAGGACGTGGTGGTGCAGGAACGCCTGCCCGAGCGTGATGGCAACGTCGGTGGCACCGTGGTCGGTGCCGTGGTCGGTGGCCTGCTGGGCAACCAGGTGGGTGGCGGCAATGGCAAGAAGGCCGCGACCGCTGCCGGTGCCGTGGCCGGTGGCTTCATCGGCAACCAGGTCGACAAGCGCCATGTGGGTGGCCGTGTGGTCAACCGCACCGAGCGCCAGTGCCACACCGAAACGGCGACCTCCGAGTCGAGCCGCGTCACCGGCTACAACGTGACCTACCGCAATGAAGACGGCACCACCGGCACGATGCGCATGGGCAGCAAGCCGGGCAACCGCATTGCCATGGGCACCAGCGACGTGGTCAAGGGCTACAACGTGACCTACCGCTACGACGGCGCAGAGAAGACCGTGCGTATGGACAACAAGCCGGCCAGCGATCGCCTGCCGGTGGTGGATGGGCAGCTGGTCACCCAGACGGCTGCAGCCGGCGACGCGACCGCGAACCGTCAGTAATTCTCCGGCAACATCGGTAACGAACAGGCCAGCCGCTGCTGGCCTGTTTTTTTATGGGTGGGGTTCATCCACGCGTGGTGTGGCTCTACCATGACGCCATGAGCATCTTCGACCTGCGCATTGAAACCGAACGCCTGATCCTGCGTCCGCCGCAGCGGCAGGACTACGCCCCCTATCTGGCGTTCTGCGCTGATGAGGAGGTGATGCGCACGCTGGGCGGTGTGCAGGCACCCTCGGTGGCATGGCGCAGCTTCTGCAGCCTGGCCGGCGCATGGCAGCTGTTCGGCTTCTCGATGTTCAGCGTGATCGAGAAATCCAGCGGTGAATGGATCGGTCGCATGGGGCCGTGGCAGCCGCAGGACTGGCCCGGTACCGAGGTCGGCTGGAGCATCCGCCGTGCCAGCTGGGGCAAGGGTTACGCACCGGAGGCGGCGATCGCGGCCATCGACTGGGCGTTCGATACGCTGGGCTGGGACGAGGTGATCCACACCATCGCCGAAGACAACGAGAACTCGAAGGTGGTTGCACGCAAGCTCGGCAGTACGCTGCTGCGCATGGGGCAGTTGCCACCGCCCTATGAAGGCAAGCCGCTGGAAATCTGGGGGCAATCGCGCGGGCAGTGGCAGCAGCGCCCACGCTGAGCGCTGCCCGGCAGTGTCGGCCGCTGGCCGGCAATCGCACGAATCCAGCTGCATCAAGGTTGCCGGCCAGCGGCCGGCACGACCGAATCGCCATGCTGCACCCGCGCTTGGCAATCGCCAAGCTGCTTGCCAGACTGCGGACAGCCGGCTGCAGGCCGGGACCTCCCTGGAGCAGGCAATGGTGGAAGAACGCATTGCGTTGACGGTGCATGGCATGTCGGTCTCGGGCAATTGCCACAAGGTGCGCCTGCTGCTGGAACAGCTTGGCAGCCGCTACCGCTGGGTGGAGGTGGACAGTGCCCACGGCCAGACCCATACCGCGGAATTTCTCGCTCTCAACCCCAATGCCAAGGTGCCGTTGATCGTGCGCGACGATGGCCGCGTGCTGACCGAGTCCAATGCGATCCTGTTCTGGCTGGCCGAGGGGACGCCGTATCTTCCCGCCGACGGTTGGCAGCGTGCGCAGGCATTGAGCTGGATGTTCTTCGAGCAGTACACGCATGAACCCTGCGTGGCGGTGGCACGCTTCATCCGCGGTTGGACACCCGCCGACTCGCCACGCCGTGCTGAACTGCCGCGCCTGCATGAGCGCGCTGCCAGCGCGCTGGCGGTGATGGAGCAACATCTGCGCCAGGCGCAGTGGTTCACCGGCGATGACTACGGTATCGCCGATATCGCCTTGTTTGCCTATTCCGATGTCGCCGCCGACGGTGGCATCGCACTGGATCCATTCCCGCAGGTGCGGGCCTGGTTGCAGCGGGTGCGAGCGCAGCCTCGCTTCGTGCCCATGCCTGCGGTGACCGCCGAGGTGCGCGCGCGGTTCAACGCACCGGATTGATTCCCCTGCAGCGTCGGGCGTGCTCGACCAGCGGAAGGGTCGGGCAGCCTTGGCGTTACGGTCTGCAACAACGACACGGAGGGTGTTCGATGTTCGCTGTGGTTCCTGATCCCATTCCCGCACGCATGCGCGGTCTCAATCGCGCCGAGGTCTGTGACGTCAATTTCCTCGAGGCCGTACGCGCCTGGAGCGGCATCCCGCGGCCGCGCCCGGCGCCGGATGCGCCGATCCTGCCGGGCAGTACCCTCACCGCCGCCGCCTTCGGCGAACTGTTCGAATCGCAGCTGCTCAGTCGCCAGCTGGACCTGATGGCGCGCGTGCTGCGCGTGCAGAACAAGGTCTTCTACACCATCGGCTCGTCCGGTCATGAAGGCAACGCGCTGCTTGCGCGCGCCTGCCGCCATACCGACCCCGCCTTCCTGCACTACCGTTCCGGCGCGTTCATGGCCGAGCGTGCGCGGCTGGTGCCCGGCATGGATCCGGTGCGCGACGCCGCGCTGTCCTTCGCCGCCAGTGCCGATGATCCGGCCAGCGGCGGCCGTCACAAAGTGTGGGGCAGCAAGCCGCTGTGGGTGCTGCCGCAGACCTCGACCATCGCCTCGCACCTGCCCAAGGCGGTGGGTACCGCGCTGGCGATTGAGAGTGGCAGGCGCCTGAGCCAGCCGCTGCCGATTCCCGCCGACAGCATCGTGATGTGCTCCTTCGGCGACGCTTCGGCCAACCATGCCACCGCGCAGACTGCGTTCAATACCGCGATGTGGTCGGCCTACCAGAAGCTGCCGGTGCCGATCCTGTTCGTCTGCGAGGACAATGGCCTGGGTATTTCGGTGAAGACCCCTGAAGGATGGATCGCAGAGCGCTTCAGCCGGCAACCGGGCCTGGACTATTTCTTTGCCGATGGCCTGGACCTGGCGGCCGGACACGCGCAGGTGCATGCGGCGGTCGAGCATTGCCGGCGCATGCGTCGGCCCACCTTCCTGCACCTGCGCACCACGCGGTTGATGGGCCACGCCGGTACCGACTTCGAAGTGGAATGGCGCGCATTGGCCGAGCTGTGTGCGGCCGAGGCGCAGGACCCGCTGCTGCGCTCGGCGCAGATCGCGCTGGAATCGGGCTGGATGGATGCGGCGGGCGTCGAGGCCGCCTATGAAACCCTGCGCGCGCGCTGCATGGCCGCCGCCATCGATGCCGATTCGCGGCCGAAGCTGCAGACATTGCAGGAAGTGATCACGCCGTTGGCACCCTATACGCCCGCAGCGGTGCAGGCCGAGGCCGAGCGCGTGGCGCCCATCGAGGCCCGGCAGGCACTGTACGGCGGCGCCGATGCGCTGCCCGAACGGCAACCGCCGCGGCATCTGGCGATACAGATCAACCATGCGCTGCAGGAGCTGCTGGGCAAGTACCCGCAGGCGCTGTTGTTTGGCGAGGACGTGGCGCAGAAAGGCGGCGTCTACACGGTGACGCGCGACCTGCTGCGCCGTTTCGGCCCGCGCCGGGTGTTCAACACGCTGCTGGACGAGACCATGATCCTGGGCATGGCCCAGGGGCTGGCCAACATGGGCATGCTGCCGATCCCGGAAATCCAGTACCTGGCCTACCTGCACAACGCCATCGACCAGGTACGTGGCGAGGCCTGCTCGCTGCAGTTCTTCTCCAACGACCAGTTCCGCAACCCGATGCTGGTACGGGTGGCCGGGCTGGGCTACCAGAAGGGGTTCGGCGGCCATTTCCACAACGACAATTCGATCACGGCGCTGCGTGACATCCCGGGGCTGGTGGTGGGCTGTCCGTCGCGTGGCGATGATGCGGTGATGATGCTGCGCACATTGGCGGCATTGGCCCGCGTGGATGGTCGGGTAGCGGTGTTCCTTGAACCGATCGCCCTCTACATGACCAAGGATCTGCACGCGGCCGGCGACGGCCAGTGGTTGTTCGACTACCCCGCACCCGGGCAGGCGCTGGTGCTGGGCGAGGGCAGGGTGTATGCGCCGGATGCCGGCGATCTGGTGATCTTCACCTACGGCAACGGTGTGCCGATGGCGCTGCGCGCAGCAGTCGCCATCGAGCAGCAGCTGGGCTGGCAGGTGCGTGTGGTCGACCTGCGCTGGCTGGTGCCGTTGAATGCGGCCTTCATCGGCGCCCAGGCTGCCACCGCGCAACGGGTGCTGGTGCTGGATGAAGGGCGCCGGAGCGGGGGCGTAGGCGAGGGCGTGATCACCGCGCTGGTCGAGGCCGGCCATGGTCACCTGCCCGTGCGCCGGGTCTGCGGTGCCGATACCTATACGCCGCTGGCGGGGGCAGCAATGTTCGGGCTTCCAAGCGACAATGCGGTGATTGGCGCCGCCCTCGACCTGGCGCAGGAACCCTGATGCATGTGTGGATTGGCAGGTATGTTGTTGCCGGCGGTACAGACGCCGGCCGAGGTCCTGCAGGCGCAGGCGCGTGCCATGGGCCAAGCACTGCACCATCGCGGGCCGGATGACGGCGGTACCTGGGTCGATGCGGCCGCTGGCATTGCCCTGGCCCACCGGCGCCTGAGCATCCTCGATCTTTCACCGCTGGGCCACCAGCCGATGGCCTCGGCCGACGGCCGCTATGTGATGGCCTACAACGGCGAGGTCTACAACTTCGCCACGCTGCGCGCCGAACTGGAGCCGCTGGGGCATGCGTTCCGTGGCCATTCCGATACCGAGGTGCTGTTGGCCGCGATCCTGCAGTGGGGCGTCGAGGACACCCTGCAGCGCGCCAACGGCATGTTCGCCATCGCCCTGTGGGACCGCCAGGAGCAGTGCCTGTGGCTGGCCCGCGACCGGGTCGGCAAGAAGCCGCTGTACTACGGATGGGCCGGTGATGCCCTGGTGTTCGGCTCGGAGCTGAAGGCGCTGTGGCAGCACCCGGATTTCGACAACGATATCGACCGCGATGCACTGACGCTGCTGCTGCGGCTGGATTACATCCCGGCACCGCACAGCATCCACCAACGCTGCTACAAGCTGATGCCCGGGCGCGTGCTGCGGCTGGATGCGGCGGCGGTTGCGGCTGGAGCCAGCGCCCATCGGCCCGAGCAGGCGCAGCGTCCGTACTGGGACGCGCGCGCGCGCATGCAGGCGGCACTGGCCGCACCGTTCCAGGGCCGCATCGAGGAGGCCGAGGAACAGCTGGATGGCCTGCTGCGCGATGCCGTGGCGCTGCGCATGGTCGCCGATGTGCCGGTAGGCGTGTTCCTGTCCGGCGGCACCGATTCGTCGCTGGTGGCGGCGCTGATGCAGGCGCAGAGCGGGCAGCCGGTGCACAGCTTCAGCATCGGCTTCAGCGGCTCGCACCACGACGAGGCACCGTTGGCCAGGGAACTGGCTACCCACCTTGGCTGTGATCACACCGAGCTGTATGTCAGTGGCGCCGATGCGCTGGCGGTGGTGCCGCAGCTGCCGGCGATGTTCGACGAACCCTTTGCCGATGCCTCGCAGGTGCCGACCGCGCTGGTCGCCCGCCTCGCCCGCCAGGGCGTGACCGTCGCACTGTCCGGCGATGGCGGCGATGAGCTGTTCTTCGGCTATACCCGCTATGTGCGTGCGCTGCGCAACTGGCAGATGCTGGGACGGGTGCCCGCGCCGCTGCGGCGCTGGATGGGCGCGCGTGCGCACCAGCAGGGCGAGGCGTCGCGCACCGGCGGGCTGGCCGCGTTGCTGGCTGAAACCGGCGCACGTGGCATCGGCGATGTGTATCGCAACCGCATCTCGCGCTGGCGCGATCCGGCGGCCGCGGTGATCGGTGCACGCGAGGCGGGCAGCTTCTACGATCTGGCCGATCCGCTGCATGGTGCCGGTACGCCGGCCGACGCGATGATGCTGGCCGACTTCGTCAGCTATCTGCCCGACGATCTGCTGTGCAAGGTCGACCGCACCTCGATGGCGGTCAGCCTGGAGGCACGTGCGCCCTTGCTGGACTGGCGCGTGGCCGAGTTCGCCTGGTCGCTGCCGCTGGGCTTCAAGCGCAGTGAGTCGACCAGCAAGGTGCTGCTCAAGCGCGTGCTGGGGCGGTACGTGCCGCAGTCGATGGTGCACCGGCCCAAGCGTGGATTCGGCGCACCGGTCAGTGATTGGCTGAAGGGCGATCTGAAGCCCTGGGCGGACGAACTGTTGCAGCCGGCGCGACTGGAACGCGAAGGCGTGCTGTCGGCCGCCGCCGTGCAGCCACTGTGGCAGCAGTTCCTGGGCGGCCAGCGCAAGTGGCACACGCACCTGTGGAACGTGCTGATGTTCCAGGCCTGGCAGGACCATTGGCGGCAGGTGCGTGCAGGCGTGAAGCGCGATTGATCTTCACCGGTGGGGAAGGGGGCGGGGGCTAGGCTGGCTCTCCCGCACCGTGAGGAGTATGTCCTGATGTCCGTCCCCACCATTGCTGTATTCGTCGGCAGCCTGCGCAAGGACTCATGCAACCGCAAGCTGGCCCGCGCGCTGGAGAAACTTGCGGGCGACAAGGCGCGCTTCCAGTATGTGCAGATCGGCGACCTGCCGCTGTACGACCAGGATTTCGACGCCAGCTACCCGGCGCAGGGCACGCGCCTGAAGGACCAGGTACGTGCCGCCGACGCCGTGCTGTTCGTGACCCCCGAGTACAACCGTTCCGTGCCGGGCGTGTTGAAGAATGCCATCGACATCGGCTCGCGCCCCTACGGCGACAGCGCTTTTGCGGGCAAGCCAGCGGCGGTGATCGGCGCTTCCATCGGCCAGATCGGCACGGCGGTGGCCCAGCAGCACCTGCGCAACAGCCTGGCCTTCCTGGACATGCACGTGCTTGGCCAGCCCGAGGCGTTCATCCACTTCAAGGATGGCCTGATCGATGCCGACGGCACGATCCACAACGAGGGCACGCAGACGTTCCTGCAGGGCTATGTGGACCGGTTCCTGGCCCTGATCGCGGTACATGCCAAGGGCGATTGACGCCAGCAGCGGCGGTTCCCATCTGCGATAATGGTCCGCTTCGGGCGTCGCAACGACGCCCGTCGCAGGCAATGCGACGCCCTCGCGCCAGTCTGGACAGGCTCAGGCGGATATCCCCCGTTCTTCCACGGCTTATCCACAGGTTTGTCCATGGCCGCCGGGCTCGGCGCATGCCTACACTCGTCTGGCCCCTTTTGCAGGAAACACCGCAGCATGTCCGCCCGTTCCGGCTTCCGTTCCAACCGCAGAGAGCGCGGCGATGGCTTCGATCGCGATCGCGATGAATCGCGTATCGACCAGTTGCGCGTGCCGCCGCACTCGGTGGAGGCTGAACAGGCGGTGCTGGGTGGCCTGATGCTGGCACCGGAGGCCTACGATCGGGTCAACGACCAGTTGACCGAGGGCGACTTCTACCGCCGCGACCACCAGATGATCTACCGGGCGATCCGCGAGCTGTCCGAGCGCGAGCGCCCCTTCGATGCGGTGACCCTGGGCGAGTGGTTCGAATCACAGGGCAAGATGGAGCTGGTGGGCGATGGCGCCTATCTGATCGAACTGGCCAGCACCACGCCGTCGGCGGCCAACATCGTGGCCTATGCCGAGATCGTGCGCGACAAGGCGGTGCTGCGGCAGCTGATCCAGGTCGGCACCGACATCGTCAACGATGGTTTCCAGCCCGAGGGTCGCGACAGCAGCGAGCTTCTGTCCGCTGCGGAAAAGAGCGTGTTTGCCATTGCCGAACAGGGCGCGCGCGGCCGTACCGACTTCGTGGCCATGCCCGGTGCGTTGAAGGACGCGTTCGAAGAGCTGCGCAACCGCTTCGAGAATGGCGGCAACATCACCGGCCTGCCGACCGGCTATACCGATTTCGATGCGATGACCGCCGGCCTGCAGCCGACCGATCTGATCATCCTTGCTGCGCGTCCTGCGATGGGCAAGACCACCTTCGCCCTGAACATCGCCGAGTACGCGGCGATCAAGTCGAAGAAGGGCGTGGCGGTGTTCTCGATGGAAATGTCCGCATCGCAGCTGGCGATGCGCCTGATCTCGTCCAATGGCCGCATCAACGCGCAGCGCCTGCGTACCGGCCAGCTGGAGGACGAGGACTGGAGCCGGGTGACCGGTGCGATCAAGATGTTGAAGGAAACCAAGATCTTCATCGACGATACGCCGGGCGTGTCGCCGGAGATCCTGCGTTCCAAGTGCCGCCGCCTCAAGCGCGAGCACGACCTGGGCCTGATCGTGATCGACTACCTGCAGCTGATGAGCGTGCCGGGCAACAGCGAGAACCGCGCGACCGAAATTTCCGAGATCTCGCGTTCGCTGAAGGGCCTGGCCAAGGAACTGCACGTGCCGGTCATTGCACTGTCCCAGCTCAACCGCTCGCTGGAAACACGTACCGACAAGCGCCCGGTAATGGCCGACCTTCGCGAATCGGGCGCAATCGAGCAGGATGCGGACATGATCGTCTTCATCTACCGCGACGATTACTACAACAAGGAAAATTCGCCGGACAAGGGCCTGGCCGAGATCATCATCGGCAAGCACCGCGGTGGCCCCACCGGCTCGTGCAAGCTGAAGTTCTTCGGCGAATACACCCGTTTCGACAACCTGGCCCACGACTCGGTCGGTTCGTTCGAATAGCGCCGACGGCGTTACGGTAGCGCCGGGCCATGCCCGGCGGATCTGCTCCCCAGCGGCAGGTTTCATCGCCCCCCAACCGGGTTTCGTCGCAAACCGTTTGCGGGCGACAGGGCGGGGCAGCAACGTGGTTGCAGGCGGCGGGGTGCCGCCGAGGGAGCCTCTGATGAAGACCTTGTTTGCGCTTGGTGTCTGGTGCCTGCTGTTCGTGCTGTGCTGGCCGTTGGCGATCCTGGCGCTGGTCGCCTGGCCGTTCGTGTGGCTGCTGAGCCTGCCGTTCCGCCTGCTCGGCATCACCTTCTCGGCACTGTTCGCCTTCCTGCGCGCGCTGTTCATGCTGCCGGCACGCCTGCTGGGCGGCGGCCCGGTGACCGCATGAGGCCGCTCGTCATTGCGATGGTGGCGCTGCTGGTGGCGGCGCCCGCGTCCGCCAAGGAGCCGCCGTCGGCCTACCTGGAGCGCGGGCATGATCCTGCTTTGGCCGCCACCGCCGCGACTGCAGAGGATGCGCCCAAGGAATCCTGCCGGGTGGTGAAGGAGTGGAAGGCAGGGGACACGGTCGTCCAGCATCGCATCTGTGACGATCCGCCGAAGAGGGCTGCCGCCAAGCCGGCGCCGCGGCCGGTGCAGCGCTGATCCGCCATCTACCGGTACGGTGGCGGCTTCAGGATGAAGGTGCCGCGGCGGCTGGCGGTGCCGGGAACACCTGTTCCCGCAGATCGCGGTAGACCATGATGATGCGGCCACGCGGGCGCACTACGAATTCAACCTGCAGCGGCGCCCCAGCGGTGGCTGCCGCCGGATGGGTCACCGTGCAGGGCTGCTTGATCCCACAGCGCCGCAGGGATACTTCCAGGCTGCCATCGCTGGCCGTGCGCACATCCGCGCCGGGTGAGTGGAAGAGCGTCTCGGCAGGTACGTGGTAGCGGATCAGCACGTCGCCATCGCGTTGCGGCATCACTTCGACCGGCTGCACCTCGGCTGCGCGGTAGTCGGTTCTGGCTGGGGTGGCAGTGCACCCGGCCAAGGCGAAGCCGAGCAGCAATGGCAGGCGGCAGAAGCGGGACAGGTGCATGATCGTACGACTCCATGGAAATCGGCGGCGGCCACAGCATTCCCTGGCCGGTTGCATTGGGCCGGGTTGCAGGCGGGCGGTCAAGCGGCCAACAAAAAACCCCGCCGAGGCGGGGTTTTTCGTATCCAGCAACGCTGGCCAGTGGCCGGCACTACCCGATGGCTCAGTTCGCCTTGTGGATCGCGCGCTTGCTCACGGCCATCGCCGCGTCGTGCACCACTTCCGACAGCGACGGGTGAGCGTGGCAGATCCGCGCCAGGTCGTCGGCCGAACCGCTGAACTCCATGGTCAGCACGCCTTCGTGCACCAGCTCGGACACGTTGGCGCCGACCAGGTGCATGCCCAGGATGCGATCGGTTTCGGCGTGGGCCAGAACCTTCACGAAGCCTGCCGGCTCGATCATCGCCACGGCACGGCCGTTGGCGGCGAACGGGAAGCTGCCGGCCTTGTACGGGATGCCCTCGGCCTTCAGCTGCTGCTCGGTCTTGCCGACCCAGGCCAGCTCCGGCTCGGTGTAGATGACCCACGGAATAGTGTCGAAGTTGACGTGGCCCGGCAGGCCGGCGATCAGTTCGGCAACCGCGATGCCTTCCTCGAAGCCCTTGTGCGCCAGCATCGGGCCGCGCACGCAGTCACCGACCGCCCAGACGCCATTGACGCCGGTGTGGCAGTGCGCGTCGACTTCGATCTGGCCACGCTCGTTGATCTTGACGCCGGTACCTTCGGCCAGCAGGCCCTTGGTGGCGGCGCGACGGCCAACGGCCACCAGCAGCTTGTCCACCACCAGCGACTTCTCGCCTTCGGCGTCGGTGTAGGTCAGGGCGACTTCCTTCTTCTTGCCCTTGCCGGTCACTTCGGCCTTGGAGACCTTGGCACCCAGGCGGATGTCCAGGCCCTGCTTCTTGAATTCCTTGGCGGCGGTCTTGGCCACTTCGGTATCGGCCGCAGCCAGGAAGTCCGGCAGCGCTTCCAGGATGGTCACTTCCGAACCCAGGCGCTTCCACACGCTGCCCAGTTCCAGGCCGATCACACCGGCGCCGATCACGGCCAAGCGCGCCGGCACTTCGGTGAAGTCCAGGCCGCCGACGTTGTCGACGATGGTTTCGCCGTCGAACTTGGCGAACGGCAGTTCGATCGAATCCGAACCGGCGGCGATGATGACGTTGGTGCCCTTCAGCTCGACGACCGAGCCGTCATGCTGGGTGACCTTGACCACGTTGCCCGGCTGCAGTTCGCCGAAGCCGTAATAGGCGGCGACCTTGTTGGCCTTGAACAGCATGGCGATGCCGCCGGTGAACTGCTTGACGATCTTGTCCTTGCGGCCAACCATCGCTTCGACGTCCATCTTGGCATCCTTGAAGCTGATGCCGTGGTCGCCAAAGATGTGGCCCATGTTCCAGAACTGGCGCGAGGAATCCAGCAGCGCCTTGGACGGGATGCAGCCCACGCGCAGGCAGGTGCCACCCAGGGCCGGCTTGCCGTCCTTGCCCAGCGCTGCGTCGATGCAGGCGGTCTTCAGGCCAAGCTGGGCCGCGCGGATGGCAGCGTGGTAACCGGCCGGGCCGGCACCGATGACGACGACGTCGAATTGTTCAGCCATTGAAATAGTCCTTGTTGCATTACCAGAACCCCTCCGCGCAGGCGCGGAGGGGCGGGAGGTCTCTTACAGGCCGAACAGCATGCGGCCCGGGTTTTCCAGCTGGTTCTTGATGTCCACCAGGAACTGCACCGAGTCCTTGCCGTCGATGATGCGGTGATCGTAGGACAGCGCCAGGTACATCATCGGCGCGATCACGACCTGGCCGTTCTGGGCGATCGGGCGCTCCTTGATGGCGTGCATGCCGAGGATGGCGCTCTGCGGCGGGTTGATGATCGGGGTCGACAGCAGCGAACCGAAGGTGCCGCCGTTGGTCACGGTGAAGGTGCCGCCCTGCAGTTCTTCCAGGCTCAGCTTGCCGTCACGGGCCTTCTTGGCGTAGTCGGCGATGGTCTTTTCGATGTCGGCGAACGACATGCGCTCGACGTTGCGCAGCACCGGCGTGACCAGGCCCTTCTCGGTCGACACGGCGATCGAGATGTCCGAGTAGCCGTGGTAGATAATGTCGTCGCCGTCGATGGAGGCATTGACCAGCGGGAAGCGCTGCAGCGCGTTGGCGGCGGCCTTCACGAAGAAGCTCATGAAGCCGAGCTTGATGCCGTGTGCCTTGACGAACTCGTCCTGCAGTTCCTTGCGCGCCGCCGACACCTTGGACAGGTCGACTTCGTTGAAGGTGGTCAGCATGGCGGTGGAGTTCTTCGACTCCATCAGGCGCTCGGCGATGCGCTTGCGGATGCGGGTCATCGGCACGCGTTCTTCCGGACGTGCGCCACCGGCCTTGCCGGCGCCGCCGTTGCGGGCGAAGTTGACGATGTCTTCCTTGGTGACGGCGCCACGACGGCCGGTGCCGTCGACGTCGGCCGGGTTCACGCCTTCGGTGATGGCGGTGAAGCGGGCGCCCGGCGGCAGCGCGTCGGCAGCCGACTTGGCAGCCGGGGCCGGGGCAGCGGCGGCGGCCGGAGCAGCAGCGGCCGGAGCGGCCTCAGCCTTCTTCTCTTCGGCAGCCGGGGCCGGTGCAGCAGCCACGGCGCCTTCTTCGATGATCGCCACGACCTGGCTGGAAGTGACGGTGTCGCCTTCCTTGAACTTGATTTCCTTGATCACGCCATCGACCGGCGACGGCACTTCCAGGACGACCTTGTCGGTTTCCAGGTCAAGCAGGTTTTCGTCGCGCTTGACGGCGTCGCCCACCTTCTTGTGCCAGGTGGCGATGGTGCCGTCGGCGACGGATTCGGGCAGTACCGGGGCTTTGACTTCGGTGGCCATGCGGGAGCTTCCTGGTTTGTCTTCTAAATAGGGGGAGAGTTATTCAGCGAACGAGTCGTTGAACGGGTTGACCAGTGCATCGGCGACCAGCTGCTGCTGTTCGCGGACGTGGTCAGCCATGTGACCGGCAGCCGGCGAAGCCGAACGTGCGCGACCGGCGTAGTGCAGGCTCTGGCCATCGGCCAGGCAGAACTGCAGGTGGTGGCGGATCTGGTACCACGCGCCCTGGTTCTGCGGTTCTTCCTGCGTCCACACCACGTCGGTGGCCTTGCCGTACTTCTTCAGTTCGGCAGCCAGCAGCGCACGCGGGAACGGATACAGCTGCTCCACGCGGATGATCGCCACATCGTCCTGGCCACGCTTGGTCTGGTCTTCCAGCAGGTCGTAGTAGACCTTGCCCGAGCACAGCACCACGCGCTTGACCTTCTTGGCATCTGCATTGGCATCGCCGATCAGGTGCTGGAACTCGCCATTGGCCAGCTCGTCCAGGGTCGACACGGCCAGCTTGTGGCGCAGCAGCGACTTGGGCGACATCACCACCAGCGGCTTGCGGGTGGTCAGGTGCTGCTGGCGACGCAGCATGTGGAAGGCCTGCGCCGGGGTCGACGGCACCACCACCAGCATGTTCTCCAGCGCGCACAGCTGCAGGAAGCGCTCCAGGCGCGCCGAGCTGTGTTCCGGGCCCTGGCCTTCATAGCCATGCGGCAGCAGCAGGGTCAGGCCAGAGATGCGGCCCCACTTTGCTTCGCCGGCGGCGATGAACTGGTCGATCACCACCTGGGCGCCGTTGGCGAAGTCGCCGAACTGGCCTTCCCAGATGCACAGGGTGTTCGGATCGGTGGTCGAGAAACCGTACTCGTAGGCCATCACTGCTTCTTCGCTGAGCAGCGAATCGATGACGGTGGCCTTCTCCGGCGAATCCACCAGCTGCCGCAGCGGCAGGTAGTAGTTGTCGGTCTTCTGGTCGTGCAGGATCGCGTGGCGGTGGGTGAACGTGCCGCGGCCGACGTCCTGGCCGACCAGGCGCAGCGCACTGCCTTCATCCAGCAGGGTGGCGTAGGCCAGGTTCTCGGCAAAGCCCCAGTCGCCCGGGATCTCGCCGGCAGCCATCTTGCGGCGGTCGTCGTACACCTTTGAGACGCGCGAGTGCAGCTGCACTTCTTCGGGCACGGTGTTGATCAGCTTGGCCAGCGCGACCAGCTTGTCCTTGTCGACCTTCGTCGACACCGGATCGGACAGCTTGCCTTCCAGCAGCTTCGGCCAATCAACGAACAGCGGGCTGGTCGGCGGGGTCTTTTCGACCTTGGCCAGCTCGGTGGTCACTTCACCGGCATCGAGCTTCTCGCGGTACGCATCGACCATCGCCTTGCCGGCGCCAGCGGCGATCACGCCTGCCTTTTCCAGTTGCTCGGCGTACATCTCGCGGGTGGTGGCGTGCTTGCGGATCACCTGGTACATCAGCGGCTGGGTGATCGCCGGCTCGTCGGCCTCGTTGTGGCCCCAACGGCGGTAGCACATCAGGTCGATGACCACGTCCTTGGCGAACTTCTGGCGGAACTCGAACGCCAGCTGCGCGGCGAACACCACCGCTTCGGGATCATCGCCGTTCACGTGCAGCACCGGGGCGGCAATCATCTTCGCCACGTCGGTGGCATAGCGCGTGGAGCGCGTGTCCTGCGGATTGGAGGTGGTGAAGCCGACCTGGTTGTTGACCACGATGTGCACGGTGCCGCCAACGGCGAAGCCGCGGGCCTGCGACATCTGGAACAGCTCCATGACCACGCCCTGGCCGGAGAAGGCCGCGTCGCCGTGGATCAGGATCGGCATCACCTGCTTGCGTGCGGTGTCCTTGCGGCGTTCCTGGCGCGAACGCACCGAGCCGGCAACCACCGGGTCGGCGATTTCCAGGTGCGACGGGTTGAACGCCAGGGCCAGATGCACCGGGCCACCCTCGGTGGCCACGTCGGCGGAGAAGCCCATGTGGTATTTCACATCGCCGGCCGAAGCGTGCTCGTCGTGCTCGAACTTGCCTTCGAATTCGTCGAACAGCTTGCGCGGGTTCTTGCCGAGGGTGTTGACCAGCACGTTCAGGCGGCCGCGGTGGGCCATGCCGATCACCACGTCCTTGACGCCATCCTTGCCGGCGCTGCGGATGATGGTGTCCATCATCGGGATCAGCGAGTCGCCGCCTTCCAGCGAGAAGCGCTTCTGGCCGACGTACTTGGTGTGCAGGTAGCGCTCGAGGCCTTCGGCGGCGGTCAGGCGCTCCAGCGTGCGGCGCTGGGTGTCAGCGTCCAGCTGGTAGTTGCCACCGGCCAGTTCCAGCTTCTTGTAGATCCACTGGCGCTGCTCGACCTCGGAGATGTGCATGAACTCCGCACCGATCGAACCGGTGTAGGTCGCCTTCAGGCGCGCCAGCAGGTCACGCAGCTTCATGCGCGGCTGGCCACCCACGCCGCCGGTGCTGAACTCGCTGTTGAGGTCAGCATCGGACAGGTTGTGGAAGGGCAGGCCGAGGTCCGGGGTGTTGACCGGAGAGGCCAGGCCCAGCGGGTCCAGGCGGGCGTCCAGATGACCACGCGAACGGTAGGCGGTGATCAGACGACCGACATTGCGCTCGCGCTCATCGCCTGCACCGGTGCCGGTGCCTGCTTTCAGCGCATCCTTGGCCGCGTCCGCGATGTGGGAAATGACGGCCGAGTGCGGAATGTCGCCCGCTTCGCGGCCCTTGAAGCCGTCGAAGTAGGTTTTCCATTTGGGATCGACACTATCCGGGGAGACCAGGTACTGCTCGTACAGGTCCTCGACATAGGAGGCGTTGCCGCCGGCGAGTTGCGAAGATTGCGCAAACTGCTTCAGTTGATTGTCCACGATGGAGGGTGCTGATTCGCTTTGTGGGGTATGGCTTCAGAAGGACCCGGCACGAAGATGAATAGCCATGCACGGGCGCGTTCAAACGGCCAAATTGTACCCCCATCCGGACACGAAGGGGCAGCGACGAGGGCATCGGGCGTCCCCCGGTGTCGGTCCCAGACAGGTTGAGCGCACCGGTCGCGGTCAGATGCCGAGTGCGCGCAATTCGCTGCATTCGCGCGAACGGTCCCAGACACGCTGCAATTGCTGCTCGAACGGCTGCGAACGTGCCGGCAGCGCGATTGCCGATTCGCCGTCGAGGCGATGGCCGATGAGACGAAAGTAGAAGTCGCCTGCATCGTTGAGCAGGCAGGCCGAGGCCAGGGCGCGATCGATCGGATCGGCGACCTCGCGGAACTGGATCACACTGGGAAGGCGCTGGAACAGCGCCAGCAGCGGCGCACCGGCGCTGGCGATGGCTGCGGCGTCATGCACGATCACCCGCAGCTGCTTGTCGTGGCGGGCGGTGACGAAGCGGCGCAGGGCTGCCTGTACCGGTGGCGCGTCCAGCAGGCCGGGGTCCAGCTGCCGGCTGTGCAGCCACAATCGACGGCGGGCGCGGTGGATGATCGCCGTGGTGATCGCCACCGCTTCAGCGCGGCTGTCGATGGCGGAAACGGCCTGCAGGCGGCGCCGCATCTGCTGGTGGCCAATGCCGGCTTCTTCGAATTCGGGGCCCTCCGGAAGGAAGCCCTGGCGGGCGTAGAAGTCGCGTGCCGGCAGCTGCGCATGCAGGTGCAGCTCGGCCAGGCCGAGCTGGCGCCCGGCCTGCACCAGTGCCTCAAGCAGGGCCTCGCCAATGCCGTGGCCGCGATACGCCGCCAGCACCGCCATGCGGCCGATACGGCCATCGGGCGCCAGCCGCCCGGTGCCGACCGGATGCCCGTCGGCATCCAGCGCCAGCACGTGGGCACAGACCGGGTCCAGGGCATCGCGCTCCAGGGCGGCGTCGATGCCCTGTTCCTGCACGAACACCCGCTGGCGCACGTCGTGGATGGCGACGTGGGCCTCGGCGTGACTGACCTGCTGGACCCGCAGCGGGCTCATGGCTCAGCCGCGGCCGGCGTCGCTGTCGTCTTCGTCGTGGTCATCGAAGTTGACGATCACTTCAATACCGTCGTCGTGCACGGTCACCAGATGGACGTCATCGGACATCGAGTCAGCCTCGATCACCTCGACCTGCTCGTGGCCCTCGATCACTTCACCCAGCACCTCTTCCTCCTCGTCGGCGTACACCTCGTTCGGATCGATCAGCTGGAACACGCCGCCGACCAGCAACTGCTGGACCACCGCACGGCCCTTGTCGTACAGACCGCGGTAGGCGGCGGCGTCGAGCTGCTCGGCACCTGCCAGGCGCTGCGCGTCCTTGACCGGCAGGGCGAAGTCCTGGCCACTGACATACAGGCTGGCACCGCGCTTGGCCCGGCGCCAGGCCAGGCGCGCCCACGGGTGGCGCTGCAGCAGCAGGCCCGACTGCAGGGCCTCGAGCACTTCTTCCTGCGGCGGCGCGGCCTGATGGGCCATCACCTCGCCGGCGGCGCGGTAGGTGGTGATGAAGCGGCCGAACCAGTCACCCAGCTTGTCCGGATCGTTCATGCGGATGGCGTTGAGCGCGGTGATCACCCGCGCCATCGCCACGGTGTCGATCTCGTTCGGGTCGGCCGGCGCCTTCAGGTCGGCGTCCTGGTAGCGGATGTTCTCGTCGGCGTCGGCGATCAACGTGTCCAGGTAGTCACTGATCAGCTCGGCCGAAGACGGTGCGCGCATGCCGAACGAGAACGTCAGGCACGGGTCTTCGGCAACGCCGTGATGCGGAACGTTCGGCGGCAGGTACAGCATGTCGCCCGGCGCCAGCACCCAGTCATGGGTCGGCTTGAACACTTCCAGCAGCTTCAGTTCCACGTCGGGGCGGAAGCCCAGCGGCGGGCGCTTGCCCTTGATCGATTCACTGGCATCGATCTGCCAGCGGCGGTGGCCGTGGGCCTGCAGCAGGAACACGTCGTACTGGTCGACATGGGCACCGACCGAGCCACCGGTAGCAGCGAAGCTGATCATCACATCGTCCATGCGCCAGCGCGGCAGGAAGCTGAAGTGTTCGATCAGGGCGCGCACGTCCTTGTCCCATTTGTCCACGTCCTGCACCAGCAGGGTCCAGTCGTGGTCGGGCAGGGCGGGGAAGATGTCTTCCTGGAACGGGCCGCTGCGCACGCGCCAGCTGTCCTGGGCCTTGTCGTGCTCGATCAGGCGGGCCAGCACGCCCTCTTCGCAGGCCAGGCCGGCCAGGTCTTCCGGCTGTACCGGGGTCTGGAAATCCGGGAAGGCATTGCGGATCAGCAGCGGGCGTTTCTGCCAGAAGTCACGCAGGAAGGTGGCCGGTGCCATGCCCAGCGGCTGGCCGCGGCGGGCGGTGACTTCGATCAGGGGGGAGGAGGACTTGCGGGCGGCCATGGGGGAGTTCCTTGCAGCGGAAAGCGGGAGGGGCGGCGTGGCGGGCCGCCAAGGGCTCCATTGTCCGACGTTCGATGGGATTGCGCACGTGTGCTGGTTTGTCGCGGGGTCCGGCCAACGGCTGAGCCCCTCGTGGCGGGGGTCGAAAGCAAAAGCTGGGATTGGCCGGGCGGGTGGGCTGCGCGGGGGACGCTGCAAGTCCCCCTCCGGGGCCCGGCCCAGCCGCTGGCGGCTGGGCGTTCGGTCGCTCGCGAAGCATTGCTTCGCAAGCAAAGCGCCCTCACCCCTGTAAGCTCGATGGCGCCATCCATGGCGCCAACGCCCCTGCATGGCCCACCCGCCCGGCCCCTGACAGTTTCCTGCGTGGCCCGCCACGGAATGGAAGAAGAAAATCAAAAGCAACAGTGGGTCGCGCGCTTCGCTTGCTCTATCTGCCTTCGCCATAAATAAAGAGGGACGCGGCGAAGCCGCGTCCCTCTCTCAAATTCCGTCCGACAACCCAATGCTCTTCGAACCGTCACCGAAAAACTGTCAGAGGTGGGGCGGGATGGGCCAGCGGGACCGTTGGCGCCATGGATGGCGCCATCGAGCCCCCATGGATGGGTTCACGGCGTGTCCCGCTGGCCCATCCCGACCCGCCCAGCTAGCAGTAATCCAGAGCCGCTTTTGACGTTGCTGCTGCCGTTGCTGTTGCCTGCCGCAGGCAGCGCCCGCGGCCGCCGCCGCAAGGAAAACCCTTAAATCTTCTTCGCCAGCGACTCGGCCAGGCCGGTGTAGCTGCCCGGGGTCATTTCCAGCAGACGCTGCTTGGCATCGGCCGGCAGCTCCAGCCCCTGCACGAAGGTGCGCATCGACTCGGCCGTGATGCCCTGGCCACGGGTGAGCGCCTTCAGCTGCTCGTACGGGTTCGGCAGCCCGTGGCGGCGCATCACCGTCTGCACGGCCTCGGCCAGCACTTCCCACGCCGCATCCAGATCGGCGTCCAGGCGCTGCGGGTTCACTTCCAGCTTGCCCAGGCCCTTGGCCAGCGAATCCAGCGCCACCTGGCTGTGGCCGAACGCGGTGCCCAGCGCGCGCAGCACGGTGGAATCGGTCAGGTCACGCTGCCAGCGGCTGATCGGCAGCTTCGCGCTGAAATGCTCGAACAGCGCGTTGGCGATGCCGAAGTTGCCTTCGGCGTTCTCGAAATCGATCGGGTTGACCTTGTGCGGCATCGTCGACGAACCGACTTCGCCTTCCTTCAGGCGCTGCTTGAAATAGCCCAGCGAGACGTAGCCCCAGATGTCGCGGGCCAGGTCGATCAGGATGATGTTGGCGCGGCGGGCGGCATCACCGATCTCGGCGATGTTGTCGTGCGGCTCGATCTGGGTGGTGTACGGGTTGAACACCAGCCCCAGCCCGGTCACGAAGCGCTCGGCGAAGGCCGGCCAGTCCACATCCGGGTAGCTGGCGATGTGCGCGTTGTAGTTGCCGACGGCGCCGTTGATCTTGCCGGTCAGTTCAACCGCGGCGATCTGCCGGCGCTGGCGCTCCAGGCGGGCGACCACGTTGGCCAGCTCCTTGCCCAGCGTGGTCGGCGAGGCGGTCTGGCCGTGGGTGCGCGACAGCATCGGCTGGCCGGCCTGGGCATGGGCCAGCGTGCGCAGTGCAGTGGCGATGCCGTCCAGGGTCGGCAGCAGCACCTCGCGACGGGCCTGTTCCAGCATCAGGCCGTAGCTGAGGTTGTTGATGTCTTCGCTGGTGCAGGCGAAATGCACGAACTCCAGCGCCGGCGCCAGCTCGGCATCGTCCTTCAGCTGTTCCTTGATGAAGTACTCCACCGCCTTGACGTCATGGTTGGTGGTGCGCTCGATCTCCTTCACGCGCGCGGCCTGGGCCGGGCTGAAGCCGTTGGCCAGTGCACGCAGGCGGACGATGGCAGCGTCGGAGAACGCGGCCAGCTCGACGATGCCCGGCTCGGCGGCCAAGGCCAACAGCCACTCCACTTCGACCGTGACACGGGCCTTGATCAGGCCGTACTCGGAGAAGATCGGGCGCAGGGCGTCGACCTTGCCGGCATAGCGGCCATCGAGCGGGGACAGGGCGAGCAGGGCGGATTCGGACATGTCGGCAGGGCTGGGACGAGCGGCGGGGCCGATATTCTACGACGCGTGGCCTTCGCATGCTCGGTAGCGCCGGGCCATGCCCGGCCGATGGTGGCCGCGCTTCGCGCTCGCCGGGCGCGGCCCGGCGCTACCCGTTCAATCGGCCCTGCGGATGAAACGATCTGGCCCGTCCTCGCCATCCCACGCTGCGGACAAGGGAGTATCGTTGTCGCAGCCGCCAGCCCGGGAAGCGACACCCTGCCAGCCGCCGCTTTCCTTTCCCCAACTGAAGAAGTGCGGAGTTGATGCAATGAGCAAAGCTGCAAGCAAGAGTGCCCCCAAGGGATTCCGGATCGAGCACGACAGCATGGGTGAGCTGCAGGTGCCTGCCGACGCGCTGTGGGGCGCGCAGACCCAGCGCGCTGTACAGAATTTCCCGGTGTCGGGCCAGCGCATGCCGCGCGGTTTCATCCGTGCGCTGGGCCTGGTCAAGGGCGCTGCCGCCGGCGTCAATGCCGAGCTGGGCCATCTGCCGAAGACCGTGGCCAAGGCTATCCAGTCTGCCGCGGCTGAAGTGGCGGACGGCACGTGGGACGCGCAGTTCCCGATCGACGTCTACCAGACCGGCTCGGGTACGTCCTCGAACATGAATGCCAACGAGGTCATCGCCACCCTGGCCAATCGCGCCGGCAAGGCCGGCAAGACCACGGTGCACCCGAACGATCACGTCAACCAGGGGCAGAGCTCAAACGATGTGATTCCCACGGCGCTGCGCGTGTCGGCCGTGCTGGCCACCCATGAGCAGCTGCTGCCGGCGCTGGTGCACCTGCGCCGGACGCTGGACAAGAAGGGCCGCAGCCTGCGCAAGGTGGTCAAGACCGGCCGCACCCATCTGATGGATGCGATGCCGCTGACCTTCGAACAGGAATTCGGTGCATGGTCGGCGCAGTTGGCCTCGGCCCAGGAGCGCATCGAGGACAGCCTCAAGCGCGTGCGCCGCCTGCCGCTGGGCGGTACCGCCATCGGCACCGGCATCAATGCCGACCCGCGCTTTGGTGCACAGGTTGCCAAGGCGCTGAAGCAGCAGACCGGCTTCAAGTTCGACAGCGCCGAGAACAAGTTCGAAGGCCTGGCCGCGCAGGACGATGCGGTGGAGCTGTCGGGCCAGCTCAATGCGCTGGCGGTGGCCCTGATCAAGATCGCCAACGACCTGCGCTGGATGAACGCCGGCCCGCTGGCGGGCCTGGGCGAGATCGAACTGCCGGCACTGCAGCCGGGGTCCTCGATCATGCCGGGCAAGGTCAATCCGGTGATCCCGGAGGCGACGGTGATGGCCTGCGCGCAGGTGATCGGCCACCACACGGCGATCACCGTGGCCGGCCAGACCGGCAACTTCCAGCTCAACGTCACGCTGCCGCTGATCGCGGTGAACCTGCTCGATGGCATCGGCCTGCTGGCCAATGTGTCGACCCTGCTGGCCGACAGCGCCATTGCCGGCCTGAAGGTGCGCGAGGACCGTGTGGCCGAGGCGCTGGCGCGCAATCCGATCCTGGTGACCGCGCTGAACCCGATCATCGGTTACGAGAAGGCCGCAGCGATCGCCAAGCGTGCCTACAAGGAGCAGCGCCCGGTGCTGGACGTGGCGCTGGAAGACAGTGGCCTGGCCGAAGCCGAGCTGCGCCGCCTGCTGGATCCGGCCGCGTTGACGGCCGGTGGCATCCAGGCCGGTGGCGGAGGTGCCGGCGGCTGATCGAGCTGTGTGCGGGCCGAGGTCCGCACCCACTACAGGCGAGAAGGAAGAACGCCGCCCGGGAGGGCGGCGTTGTTCGTTTCAGCGACGGTCGGCGACGATGTTGCCGAAGGTCTCGGTGTAATCCTTGAACTCGGGAATGGTCTGCACCAGGTCCGGCGGAATCACCTGCATGCCCTCCGGCGGCACGATCTTCACCGGCTGCATGTTGGGGTCGGCCGGTGCGGCCACCAGCGTGTTCTGGCGCAGCACCTGCAGCTTGCCGAACATCGTCTGCAGCATCTGCTTCTGTTCGGCGTTGAGCGGGATCAGGATCTCGTCGATCTTCATCTGCCCGTCGGGCAGGATGATGATGTTCGGTGCCGGCTGGCGGCGAACGGTCACGATGCTCTCGCTGACCGAGATCTTGGGTTTGCCACGCTCGGCGCGGTGGTTGCGGTAGTCCTGGTCACAGCCGACCAGGCCCAGGCAGAGCAGGGCGGCCAGCAGCAGAAACAGCTTTTTCATGGCGGTTCGATGAAGTGCATCCGGGGCTGCCATTGTAAGCCCGCCGGGGCGCAGCGGCCGGCAACGCAGGTGCGCGGCCGGCCGGGTGCGCTGATCTGTCACAGGGGTCAGCGGTTGACCACGGTGTCCTTGCCGCAGTCGTCCACATCGCTCTGGTCCATCGTGGCGTAGGGCTTGAACGCCGGCAGCGAGGCAGCCAGGGCCTGCTGGCTGGCCAGCATGGCCGGCATGCGGTCGCAGATGCGCTTGGCCTGCGCTTCGATCTTGGCGGCCTCGGCGTTGATCCGTTTCTCGATGCCTTCGCTGTCACCGCTGAAGATGCCCTTCAGTGCTTCACCGGCGGCGTTGGCGCCGAGCTTGGCACCTGCCAGGCCGACGTCCATGCCGTCCATCGCCACCGCCACCACGTGGCCACGGTAATCAAGCAGCTGGCGACGCTGGCCATCGTCCAGCGCCACCGGCTTGCCACCGATCAGCAGCTGTCCCTGCGGGGTGATCTCCGCGCGTGGCTGGTTGTCGGCCGAGATCTTGATGTTGCCTTCGGCAATTTCCCTGCGGGCGTCATCCATCGCCTCCTTGACGGTCTGGCCGACGCCGCCCGCGGTCTCGGCCACCGCCTTGCCGGCGGTCTTGTCGGGGCTGGACGTGTCGCCACAGGCGATCAGCGGCAGGCACAGCAGGGCAGCAGGCAGCAGGCGCAGCAGACTCATGGCATTCCCCTCGGATCGGATGGTTGGACGTTACTTGCCGCGCGGCAGGGTGATGGTGCCGGACACGTTGCGATGCTGGACATCGCCGCTGCCGCTGTGCTCGACGGTGAGGTTGCCGCGCACGCCGTCGACATCGATGTCGCCCGAGCCGTGGCTGCGCACGCGGACGTTGCCGCCGACCTGCTCGATATCGACGTTGCCGGAGCCGACCACGCCGACCTCGACGTTGCCCTGCACCTGCTTGAAGCCGATGTCGCCCGAACCGACGGTATCCAGCCGCGCGTTGCCACGCACGTCGGTCACTTTCAGGTCACCGGAACCGACCGTGCCGACGCTGGCATCACCGCCGATGTTGCGGGCGTTGACGTCGCCCGAACCCAGCGAGAGCAGGTTGAACGATGCGGCGCCATCAACGTCCAGGTCGCCCGAACCCACGGCGGCATGCACGCTGCCACGGGTGCCGCGGGCGATGCCATCACCGGAGCCCACGTCCATGCTCAGCGACTGCGCGTTCTCGATGCTGCCATCGCCCGAGCCGATCTTGAACTGCAGCGGCAGGTTGTCCGGCACGCTGCCACGGATGTCCAGCCAGGCGTAGCTGTTACCCATCGACAGCGCGTCGCGGCTGTCGCGGCGCAGGCTTACCACCAGCTTGTCGCCCACGCGGCGCTGGTCCAGCACCAGCTGGTCCAGCCAGTCCTTGTTGGACGCGCACGCGCGGCCTTCGAGCTGGCCGCCACCGGCGCTGGCGACCACTTTCAGGTCATGCTGGTTGATCTCGAACACCACCGCTTTGGCACCGGTCGCGTCGATCTTCAACGCGCGCGGCGCGGAGAACTTGCAGTTCGGTGCATCGGCGGCCAGCGCCGACAGCGGCAACAGCAACAGTGCAGTACAGGCAATCAAGGAACGCATGGGTGGTGCCTCCAGGTTGACGATCAGATTTCGCCAGCGCGCTTGCGCAGGCGGATGGCGATGAAGATGAAGGCCACGCCGAAGGCCGCGCCGATCCACAGGTCGGGCATCGCCAGCGACTTGAGCTGGGCAGAGGGCGCCATCAGCGCCACGATCGAGTCCAGATCCTGCCTGGATTCACCGCCACCGGCGCGGTACAGCAGATCCATTCCCGGCATCGCACCCAGCAGCAGACGGCCGACGATGTGTTGCCAGAACCAGCCGGTGGTCAGGTCGAACAGGTGCATCAGCTTGGTGGTGCTGACGATGATGCCGGCGAACAGCGGCAGCATCACTGCCCAAAGGAACGGCTTGCTCCGTGCCCAGGCCGAGCACAGCAGCAGCCAGCCCGCAGTGGGCAGCGCCCACAGGGCGTACACCGGGATGGACACGAACATGCCCATGACCAGGCTCATCGGATTGGCAGGTCCCACGATCAACTGCATCGCATCGCCGCCGTGGGAGACCACCACCAGGCACAGTATCAGCATGAAAACGAGCAGGGTCAGGCTGGAAGCGATGATGGCGATGAGCGGTGCGACGATCAGTGCACTGAGCACCTTGGACAGTACGGTCTGGGTGTCCGACAGCGGCAGCGACTTCCAGAACAGGATGCTGCGGTCGCGGCGATCGTCATACAGGGCGCCCAGGCAATAGAAGAACACCACAAAGGCAAGCACGATCAGTGGCCAGGACGAGGTCAATACCATCGCCAGGTCCAGGCCGTTGCCCAGGTCGGCCATGTCCTTGGCGCTGATGTCGCGGGTCAGCACGGCCAGATCCAGGCCGTTGATGTTCACGCTCTCGCCGTCGATGTGCAGGCCGCCGTCGCGGGCGGCACGATGCAGGGCGAACAGGCCCAGGCCGATGCCGATGCCGCTCATCAGCAGCGAGACGATGCCGGCGATCACCGGGGCGTACAGGAAACCACCGCGGTTTTCCCAGTATTCGCGCTTGAGCAGCCAGCGCAGGGTGCCTGCGGGACTGACAGGATGGTTGACGGCATTCATGCGTAGGTCCCCTTCATGACAGCGACGAACAGATCGGCAAGGCCGGCGTTACGGGTTTCACCCAGGCTGGCCAGCTGGCTGCGTGGCACCCCGTCGAACAGCAGGACGGTCTTGCCGAAGGCCTGGCTGCGCTCGTCGATGGGCTTCAGTGCGCGGGCGGTTTCGAGCTGGTCGGCACCGACCAGCAGTTCGGTATAGCGGTCGCCGACTTCGTCCATTTCCGCATTGAGGACGATGCGACCATCGCGGATGAACATCACGTCGGTGAGGATGTGTTCGATCTCTTCCACCTGGTGGGTGGTGACGATGATCGTCTTCTGCTCGTCGAAGTAGTCTTCCAGCAGGCGCTGGTAGAACTCCTTGCGGTACAGGATGTCCAGGCCGAGCGTGGGTTCGTCCAGCACCAGCACCTTGGCGTCGATGGCCATCACCAGTGCCAGGTGCAGCTGCACGATCATGCCCTTGGACAGTTCACGCACGCGCTGCTTCGGCTGCAGCTTGGTGTTGGCCAGGAAGCGTTCGCAACGGGCGCGATCGAAGCGGGGGTGCACGCCGGCGACGAAGTTGATCGCCTCACGCACCTTCAGCCAGCGCGGCAGCACGGCGACATCGGCGATGAAGCAGATGTCGTTCATCAGATCGTCGCGGTGCACGCGCGGGTCGCGGCCGAGCACGCTCAGCTCGCCTTCCACCGAGGTCAGGCCGAGCACCGCCTTCAGCGCGGTGGTCTTGCCGGCACCATTGGGGCCGATCAGGCCGATGATGCGGCCTGCCGGAATGGAGAAGCTGGCGTTGTCGAGCGCGAGCGTGTTCTTGTAAGCCTTGCGAAGGCCACGGGCGGTAATGACAGCGTCGCTTGGCACAGCGGTAGTGGGACTGGCATTCATCAGAATTTCCCCTGGGGCAACAATTCGTCGAGACTCAGGCCCAGTCGCTGGATGCGCTCCAGTACGGCCGGCCATTCTTCATTGAGGAAGCGTTCGCGCTCGCTGCTGCGCAGCTGCGTGGCCGCCTGTTCGGTCATGAACATGCCCAGCCCGCGGCGCTTCTCGACCAGGCCTTCATCGGCCAGCTCCTGGTAGGCGCGCGAAACGGTGATGGGGTTGAGCTGGTAATCGGCGGCCACCTGGCGCACCGAAGGAAGGGCATCGCCCGGCTTGAGGATTCCGTCAAGCATCATGGCGATCACGCGTTCCTTCAGCTGGCGGTAGATGGGAGCGCCGTCGCTCCACTGGATGTCGCTCATATTCAGCTCCGTGGGGTCAGCGGCTGTGCGAACGAGAAATACGGCATGGACAGGGAGCTGTGCAGCCGACGCGGGGGGGAGGGGGAGGGAGCGGCATTCCCTGCCGTGGGTGCTGCTGCGTCCTGCGTACTGTCTTCGGAGAGGGTGGGGGAGGACGCGGCCGGCGGTGCCGGCATGGCCAGCCAGACCAGTACGAACAGGGTTGATACCGCGGTGACCGCGGGGGCGGCAAGGCTGCGACGCATCCGGCTGTTCATGGTTCCCCTGCCTCAGGTGACTGGTGTTGTATGCAACTATAACACCGGCACGCCTGTGTGCAAGTCCTGCCCCCACCCAACTGATGGCAGGGGTGGTCACGGCACCGCAATATTCGTTCAACCGCTTGATATGCATCGAAAAAGAGAAACTGCGGAGGCGCGTTTTCAGTCGGCCTCCCATTCAGCCATGTCCATGCTATGTCATCAGCAGCGGGCTGGGACGCGCGGCAGACTGCTTCCGCCACGCCGTGCAAAGCGCGACAACGCATGCGCTCCAGAGACGTGCAGACCCCGGTGCTATAGTTCGGCCGATTCCCGGCCGGTCACGGCCGGACCCCTGGAATGGCTACCGCGGACCGTCTCCCATGCCTTTGTCGACTGCCTCCTCGCGCCGCCTTCGCGGCCTGTCCCTGTTGACCCTGCTGGCCGCAGGCCTGGCCATGTCGGCCGCCGCTTCGGCCGCCGATCTGCTGGATCTGTCGTACCGGCCGCTGGCGGGCAAGCAGCAGGTCAACCTGCAGCAGCGTTACCACGGGCAGGTGCTGCTGGTGGTCAATACGGCAAGCAAGTGCGGCTATACCCCGCAGTACGAGGGTCTGGAAGCGCTGCAGAAGCAGTACGCCGGCAAGGGGTTTGCCGTGCTCGGCTTCCCGTCCAACGATTTCAAGGGGCAGGAGCCGGGTGATGAAAAGCAGATCCAGGATTTCTGCACGCTTACCTATGGTGTGAAGTTCCCGATGTTCGAAAAGGTGCACGTGACCGGCGCGCAGGCCACGCCGCTGTATCAGCGCTTGACCGCCGCCACCGGCGTGGCGCCGGCCTGGAATTTCCACAAGTATCTGGTCGGACGCGATGGCACGGTCATTGCCCAGTTCGCCAGCAAGGTCACCCCGGATGATCCGCAGCTGAAAGCGGCCATCGACAAGGCGCTGGCGGCACCGGCCGCACATTGAATGCCGGCACGGATGCCTCGACATCGACGGCATGCGTGCGACAATACGTGTTTTCGCGCCGACGTCGGCGTCCAGTCACTTCCAGGAATGCAGCGAATGAAAATGGGAATGCGCGGCGCCGCGGCGTCGGTTCTGATTCTGGCGATGGGCACCTCCGGTGTCGCCCTGTCGCAACAACCGGCCGCTCCTTCGGCCGCCAAGGAGACCGCACCCTTGAATTCCCCCAAGCAGAAGCTCGGCTACGCCATTGGTCTGGATGTGGCCAAGTCGTTCGCGCCGATCGCCGATGAAATCGATGCAGCCGCGCTGCGCACTGCCGTGGAGCGTTCCTTCGAAGGCCTGCAGCCGCAGATCACCCAGGAACAGGCCAAGGCGACCGATGCCGCCCTGCGCCAGGTGGTGATGGCCCGCAGCGGCCAGCAGGTGCCGGGCGTCGCGCCGGGCTCGCAGCCGGCGAAGGTCGATCGGGTCAAGGTCGCGCAGATGATCGGTGCTTATTCGGTGGGTCCGTCGCTGGCACAGCTGAAGGACGATATCGATACCGCTTCGCTGTTTGACGCGATCAACACTGGCCTGAGCAAGGGCCAGCCGAAGATGAGCGAAGCCGATGCCACTGCCACCATCCAGTCGTTCATGGGTGCCAAGCAGGCCGAGATGCAGGCCAAGGCCGCACAGGCAGCGCAGACCAACCGTCAGGAAGGCAACGCGTTCCTGGCCAAGAACAAGACCCAGCCGGGCGTGGTGACCACCCCGTCGGGCCTGCAGTACCAGGTGATCCGTCCGGGCAGTGGCGAGCGTCCGCTGCCCTCCAGCAAGGTGCGCGTGAACTACGAAGGCAAGCTGCTCAACGGCACGGTGTTCGACAGTTCTGCGGGCCGTGGCCCGGCCGAATTCGGTCTGGACCAGGTCATCAAGGGCTGGACCGAGGGCGTGGCCCTGATGCCGGTCGGCTCGAAGTACCGCTTCTGGATCCCGGGTGAACTGGCATACGGCGAGAACGGCACCCCGGGTGGTCCGATCGGTCCGAACTCCACCCTGACCTTCGACGTCGAGCTGCTGGGCGTTCTGCCGTAAGCCAACACGGAGTCAGCACGGATATGCGCGTTGCGATTTTTGGTACCGGCTACGTAGGTCTGGTGACCGGCACCTGCCTGGCCGACGTTGGCCACCAGGTGGTCTGCGTCGATATCGACCAGGCCAAGGTGGATGGCCTCAACCGGGGCATCATCCCGATCTACGAGCCCGGCCTGGAGCCGATGGTGAAGGCCAACCACGCCGCGTCGCGGTTGGTGTTCACCACCGACGCGGCGACCGCCATCGGCCACGGCCAGGTGGTGTTCATCGCCGTGGGCACGCCGCCGGACGAGGATGGCAGCGCCGATCTGCAGTACGTGCTGGCCGTGGCCCGCACCATCGGTCGGTACATTTCGGTGCCGACCGTGGTGGTCAACAAGTCGACGGTGCCGGTAGGCACCGCCGACAAGGTGCGTGCGGCCATTGCCGAGGAGCTGGCGGCGCGTGGGGCGGATATCGCCTTCGATGTGGTGTCCAACCCCGAATTCCTGAAGGAAGGCGACGCCGTTGCCGACTGCATGCGGCCTGACCGCATCATCATCGGTGCGACCAGCGCCGAGTCGGTCGCCGTGATGCGTCGCCTGTACGCACCCTTCAATCGCAACCACGATCGCGTGGTGGAGATGGACGTGCGTTCGGCCGAGCTGACCAAGTACGCCGCCAATGCAATGCTGGCAACCAAGATTTCGTTCATGAATGAAATCGCCAACATCGCCGAGCGCGTGGGCGCCGACGTCGAGCAGGTCCGCCAGGGCATCGGTTCGGATCCGCGTATTGGCTGGCACTTCATCTATCCGGGTGCCGGTTATGGCGGTTCGTGTTTCCCCAAGGACGTGCAGGCACTGGCGCGCACCGCGCAGCAGGCCGGCCTGGAGCCGAAGCTGCTGAACGCGGTGGAGGCGGTCAATGAATCGCAGAAGGGGCACCTGTTTGCCCTGATCCAGCGCCACTACGACAAGGGCGAAGACGAAGGCGTGCGCGGCAGGACGTTCGCCGTGTGGGGCCTGGCGTTCAAGCCGAACACCGATGACATGCGCGAGGCCTCCAGCCGCCGCCTGCTGGCCCAGTTGTGGGAAGGCGGTGCGACAGTGCGCGCCTACGATCCGGAGGCGATGCATGAATCGCGGCGGATCTTCGGCGAGCGCGACGATCTGGTGTTCTGTGACAGTGCCGACGATGCGCTGCAGGGCGCCGATGCACTGGTCGTGGTGACCGAGTGGAAGCAGTTCCGCAGCCCCGATTTCCAGATGCTGCGCGAGCGGCTGAAGGATGCGGTGGTGTTCGACGGCCGCAATCTGTACGAGCCGGCTGAAGTCGAGGCCGCCGGCCTCGCGTATTACGGCATTGGCCGGGGACGTTCGCTGCATGTCTGAAGTACCGACCGAACGTGAGCAGGCGCTGGAAGCGCGCCTGGTCGAGCTGGAGATGCGCGTGTCCTTCCAGGAACACGCGCTGGCCGAACTGAGCGATGCACTTGCAGACGCGCGCATGGAAGGCAGCCGCAATGCCGGCATCCTGCGCGTGCTGCTGGAAGACCTGGGCAAGGTCCGCAATGCATTGAATTCTTCTGATCCGGCGAGCGAACCGCCGCCGCCGCACTACTGATCCATATCCTATGAGCGATACCCTCCGCGACCAGCTGATGGGCCTGGGCTTCAAGCCCGCGCCCAAGCCCGAGCGCAAGAATGATGCCCCCCGCCGTGATGGCCGCCCGCAGGGCAAGGGTGGCGCTGGCAATGGAAAGCCGCAGCACGCTGGCAAGGGCGAACACAAACCCGGCGAGCGGCGGGCGCATGGCAATGGCGGCCCGGGCAAGCCTGGCCAGCAGCGTGGCCAGGGCCACGGGCAGGGGCCGCGCAAGCCGCGTACCGCCGAGGAAATGGATCTGGCCAAGGCTTACGCGATCCGTGCGCAGCGGGAGAAGGAAGAGCGCATCGAGACCGAGCGCCTGAAGCAGGAAGAAGCCCGCCAGCGCCGCGAGGCCAAGGTGAAGCTGGAAGAACTGCTGAAGGACAAGAGCCTGAATGCCGAAGCGGCCGATATCGCGCGCCACTTCCCGTACGGCGGCAAGATCAAGCGCATCTACGTCACCGCCGAGCAGCTCAAGGCACTCAATGCCGGTGAACTGGGCGTGGTCCAGCTCAACGGTCGCTACCTGCTGGTGACGGCTGAAGTCCTGGCCCAGTCTGAGGCGGTGTTCGCCGCTTCGGTGGCGTTGAAGGTCGACCCGAATGCACCGGCCGAGGACGATCCCTACGCCGACCCGCAGTACCAGGTGCCCGACGACCTGGTCTGGTAAGCACAGGATGGCCGCGGCGGGCCCAGTGTCATCGCGGCCGCGAGGGAAGGGATGACCGTTGATCCAAGCCGCGGCTACGTGCCGCACATCGACGGCCTGCGTGCGATTGCCGTGCTGGCCGTCATCGTGTTCCACCTGGACCCGGCCTGGCTGCCGGGCGGGTTCACCGGCGTTGACGTGTTCTTCGTCATCTCCGGTTTCGTGGTCAGTGCCTCTGTACATCGGTTGCCGGCGCTTTCGCTGGGGCAGTCGATGCTGCGCTTCTATGCGCGCCGCATCCGCCGCATCGCACCGGCACTGCTGACCTGCCTGCTGGCGACTGCCGTGGCAAGCGTTCTGTTCATCCCCGAATCCTGGCTCAGCGAGGCCAGCGACAAGACCGGATTGATGGCCTTCTTCGGTTTCAGCAACTGGGTGCTGGCGGCCATCGGCAACGACTATTTCGCGCCCAGGGCCGAGTTCAATCCGTATACCCATACCTGGTCGCTGGGCGTGGAAGAGCAGTTCTACCTGTTGTTCCCGCTGCTGTTCCTGGCTTGGGCGCGCGGCCGGCACGGGCGCTGGATCAGCCTGGGCCTGTTCGCGCTGGTCAGCGTGGCGTCGCTCTCGCATGCCGCCGCGCTGGGCACGCGCGAGGCGCCGCCGCCGTGGGCGTTCTATGCCACCAGTACCCGTCTGTGGCAGCTGGGCGTGGGCGTGCTGCTGTTCCAACTGCTTCATGTGCGCGAACCGCACATTGCGTTGACCGGTCTGCCCGCGAAACGCAGTGCGCCATTGTTCTCGCTGCTGGCCATGTTGTCGCTGGCGCTGCTGGGGTGGGCCCTGTGGTCCGCGCGCGCGGGGCACTCGCCGTGGCCCGACGGTCTGCTGCCGGCTTTCGCCACCGCCGGCCTGCTGTGGTCCCTCCATCATCACCCGCAGGCGTGGATCGGCCGTCTTCTGGCTAGTTCGCCGATGCGCCGCATCGGCCTGCTTTCCTATTCGCTGTACCTGTGGCATTGGCCGGTGTTCGTGCTGATGCGCTGGACCGTCGGCTTGCAGACGCCTGCGCAGATGGCTGCCGCCGTCGGACTGGTGGTGGTGTTGTCCTGGCTGTCCTGGCGCTGGGTGGAACGCCCCTTCCGTGGACCACTCGCGCAGCACCTGACGTCCGCACGCTGGGTAGTCACCGGTGGGGTGGTGCTGCTGCTGGCAGGGGGCATGCAGATGCTGCTGTACGCGCAGGCGCCGCTGCTGTCGTTGAGTACGGTGAGTCGACATCCGGCCGATTGGTACCCCAATGGCAAGAGCGTGGCCCGCGACTACCCGGACTGCGCGCTGGACGTCGGCAAGCGCCGTTTCGAAGGAGGCAGTGCACGCACCTTCGCCCGTGGCCAATGCAGCCGTCCGGTGGTCGCAGGCGCGCCGGCGCAGGTATTCGTTGCCGGTGATTCACACGCCATGGCCTATATCGAACTGCTGCAGCGCCTGGCCCTGGATACCGGGACGCAGGTATCGCTGTATGGACGTGGCGGTTGCCCGCAGATCAGCCTGCAGAAGTGGCGAGGCGCCGGCGCTGGCTGTGCTGCGTTCGATGCGGCCGTGCTGGCCGACATCACGCAGCGGGCGCAGCCCGGTGATGTGGTGGTGCTGGTGTCATTGCGGATCCCGCGCCTGTCCGACCAGTTTGTATTGTTCGATGCGCAGGCGCAGCTGGCCGGTGAACTGACGCCGGAAGCCGCCGCCGGACGCGAGGCGGAAGTGGCTGAGTCGATCACGCAGTGGACGCCGTTGGCCGAGCGCGGTGTGCGGATCGTGCTGGAAGCACCCAAGCCAGTCCTGCCGGCGCCACCCTATCGCTGCTCGGACCGCTTCAATGCCCGCAACGAGGTCTGCCGCAACGGCATGGACAGCACCCGCGTGGCCATGGATACCCTGCGTGCCCCCATGCTGGGCAGCCTGCGGCAGGTGGTCGATGGCCTGCCCGGTGCGGTGCTGTGGGACCCATTGCCGGTGCTGTGCGATGCCGCCAAGTGCCCGGCGCAGCGGGAGGGCAGGCCGCTGTACTTCGATGGCGACCACCTCAGCGCATACGGCAATCGCATGTTGTTGCCGTCGCTGCAGCAGGTGCTTCTGCAACCGTGAAACCGGGCATGACCCTGCCTTCCTGAGCAATCGCGGGCAGGGCTGGCGCCGGGCCAACCCTGTCGGCGGATCATTCCGGATCGTAATCCAGGTTCGAGGCCAGCCAGCGTTCGGCCTGGGCACGGTCCACGCCCTTGCGGCGTGCGTAGTCGGTGACCTGCTCGCGACCGAGGCGGCCGACCACGAAATACTGGCTCTGCGGGTGGCTGAAGTAGTAGCCCGACACCGCCGCGGTCGGCAGCATCGCGAAGCTCTCGGTCAGTTGCATGCCGGCGTTGGTTTCCGCGCCCAGCAGGTCGAACAACCGGCGTTTTTCGCTGTGCTCGGGGCAGGCGGGGTAACCGGGCGCGGGGCGGATGCCGCGATACTTTTCGTCGATCAGCGCTTCGTTGTCGAGCGTTTCGGCGTGGTCGTACCCCCAGAATCCGGTGCGTACGCGCTGGTGCAGGCGTTCGGCCAGGGCTTCGGCAAAGCGGTCGGCGAGCGCCTTCAGCAGGATTGCGTTGTAGTCGTCGTGGTCGGCCTCGAAGCGGGCCACGTGCGCGTCGATGCCGATCCCGGCGGTGACTGCGAAGGCGCCGATCCAGTCCTGCTTGCCGCTGTCGGCCGGGGCGATGAAATCGGCCAGGCAGAAATCCGGGCGTTCGGCGGGCTTGTCCACCTGTTGCCGCAGGAAGTGCAGGGTGGCCTCGCCATCGGGATGCTGCACGCGTACGTCGTCACCGATGCTGTTGGCAGGCCACAGGCCGAACACGGCCTTGGCCCGCAGCCACTTCTCGTTGACGATGCGGTCGAGCATCGCGCGCGCGTCCTGGTACAGCTCGCTGGCCTGGGTGCCAACGATCTCATCGGTGAGGATCGCCGGATATTTGCCGGCCAGCTCCCACGCCTGGAAGAACGGCGTCCAGTCGATGTAGGGCACCAGCTCGGCCAGTGGGTAGTCATCGAATACATGCAGGCCCGGCTGCTTCGGTGCGGGTGGCGTGTACGCCTGCCAGTCGCACTGGAACTTCTGGCCACGTGCATGCTCCAGCGACACCAGGCGCTTGGCGTCACCGCGGTTGCGGTGGCGGGTGCGGATCTCGGCGTAGTCCGCCTCGTTGGCGGCGACGAACGCATCCCGCAGCTCGCGCGAGATCAGCGACTGCGCCACGCCCACGGCGCGCGAGGCGTCCTTCACCCAGACCGTCGGGGCTTTGTAGTGCGGGTCGATCTTCAGCGCGGTGTGCGCACGCGAGGTGGTCGCGCCGCCGATCATCAGTGGCAGGTCAAAGCCCTGCCGCTGCATTTCACGGGCGACATGGCTCATTTCTTCCAGTGACGGCGTGATCAGGCCGGACAGGCCGATGATGTCGGCCTGGTGCTCGCGGGCGGCATCGAGGATCTTCTGCGCCGGCACCATCACGCCCAGATCGATCACCTCGAAGTTGTTGCAGGCCAGGACCACGCCGACGATGTTCTTGCCGATGTCGTGCACATCGCCCTTCACCGTGGCCATGATGATCTTGCCGTTGCTCTTGGCGGTGTCGCCGCTGCGGGCCTTTTCGGCTTCGATGTAGGGCAGCAGGTAGGCCACCGCCTTCTTCATCACACGTGCCGATTTCACCACCTGCGGCAGGAACATCTTGCCGGCACCGAACAGGTCGCCGACCACGTTCATGCCGGCCATCAGCGGGCCTTCAATGACGTCCAGCGGGCGGCTGGAACGTTGCCGGGCTTCTTCGGTATCGGCGTCGACCCAGGCATCCAGGCCATGCACCAGCGCATGCGCCAACCGTGCGTCCACCGGCTCCTCGCGCCAGGCCAGGTCTTCGGTCTTCGCCGCGCCCTTGCTGCCCTTGTAGCGCTCGGCGATTTCAAGCAGGCGCTCGGTGGCATCAGAGCGGCGGTTGAGGATCACGTCCTCCACGCGCTCGCGCAGTTCCGGCTCCAGCTCGTCGTAGATCGGCATGGCGCCGGCGTTGACGATGCCCATGCCCATGCCTGCGGCGATCGCGTGGTACAGGAACACCGAGTGGATCGCCTGGCGCACGGTCTCGTTGCCACGGAACGAGAACGAAACGTTGGACACGCCGCCGGACACATGGCAGTGCGGCAGTGTCTGCTTGATGATGCGGGTGGCTTCGATGAAGTCGACCGCGTAGTTGTCATGCTCTTCAATGCCGGTGGCGACGGCGAAGATGTTCGGGTCGAAGATGATGTCCTGTGGCGGGAAGCCGATTTCATCGACCAGCAGGCGATAGGCGCGGGTGCAGATTTCAACCTTGCGTGCGCAGGTGTCGGCCTGCCCGCTCTCATCGAAGGCCATCACCACTGCGGCCGCGCCGTAGCGCAGTACCTTGCGCGCATGCTCGCGGAACAGGTCCTCGCCTTCCTTCAGCGAAATCGAATTGACCACGCTCTTGCCCTGCAGGCACTTCAGGCCAGCCTCGATCACGCTCCACTTGGAGGAATCGACCATTACCGGGATGCGGGCGATGTCCGGCTCGGACATGATCAGGTTGAGGTAGCGGGTCATCGCCGCTTCCGAATCGATCAGGCCCTCGTCCATGTTGACGTCGAGGATCTGTGCGCCGCTGGCCACCTGCTGCCGGGCGACGTCCACCGCTTCTTCGTAACGGCCTTCCTTGATCAGCTTGCGGAACTGCGCGCTGCCGGTGACGTTGGTGCGTTCGCCGACATTGACGAACAGCAGATCCGGGGTGATGACCAGCGGTTCCAGGCCGGACAGGCGGGTAGGGCGGACAGGCGTCATGATCGGCGGCAACTCAGCGGCAACAGGGGGACGTGCGGGAGGGGGTGCAGGTGTTCATGCCGCCTGCACCTGGGCGGCAGGCAGGGCGCGCGGCGGCAGCCCGGCCACCGCCAGCGCGATCGCGCGGATGTGGTCCGGGGTGGAGCCACAGCAGCCGCCGACCAGATTGAGCAGGCCATCTTCGGCAAAGCCACGCAGGGTGGCGGCCATTTCCTCGGGTGTTTCGTCGTACTCACCGAATGCATTGGGCAGGCCGGCGTTGGGATGGGCACTGACGTAGCAGTCCGACACCTGCGACAGCGTTTCCACGTGCGGACGCATGGCATCGGCGCCGAGTGCGCAGTTCAGGCCGATCGACAACGGCCGTGCATGCGCGAGTGACGCCTGGAACGCCTCGGCGGTCTGTCCGGACAGGGTGCGCCCGGAAGCATCGGTGATGGTGCCGGAAATCATGATCGGCAGCCGCGCGCCACGTGCATCGAAGGCCTCCTCGATGGCGTACAGCGCAGCCTTGGCGTTGAGCGTATCGAAGATGGTCTCGACCATGATCGTGTCGGCGCCACCATCGATCAGGCCATCGATGGCTTCGCGGTAGGTGCCGCGCAGCTCATCGAAACTGGTGTTGCGGAAGCCGGGATCATTGACGTCCGGACTGATCGAAGCGGTGCGGCTGGTCGGGCCGAGCACGCCGATGACGAAGCGCGGCTTGTCCGGTGTGGTGGCCGCCACCGCATCGCAGCAAGCACGTGCGACGGCCGCACCCGCCTTGTTCAGCTCGTACACCAGGTGTTCGAGGTGGTAGTCGGCCTGGCTGACGGAGGTGGCGTTGAAGGTGTTGGTTTCCACCAGGTCCGCGCCCGCTTCCAGGTAGGCGGTGTGGATGCCGGCGATGACCTCCGGCCGGGTCAGCAGCAACAGGTCGTTGTTGCCCTTCAGGTCGTGGCCTTCGGGTGTGCCGCCGTGGTCGCAGCCGGGCCCATGGGCGTGGTCGTAACCGCCGGCGAAGCGCTCGCCCCGGTAATCCTCTTCCTGCAGGCCGTGGCGCTGGATCATCGTGCCCATCGCGCCGTCGATGATCAGGATCCGATCACGCAGGGCAGCGAGCAGCGATTCCACGCGTTCCGGGTGCAGCCAGGGCAATGCGGGCATGTCGACCTCAGGGTTTGTTGGCGATCAGCGAGATCACTTCGAAATGCGGCGGGCGCTTTTCGCGGGTGACCGTTTCCAGGTTGGAGACCTGCAGGCCGGCCTTGTCGACGAACTTCTTCAGCTCCTTGTCGCTGAAGCCGAGGTTGACATGGCCATAAGCATCGACCGCGGCCTTGTGCTCGTGGCGGGCCAGGCTGCACAGCAGCAGGCGACCGCCCGGGCGCAGTACGCGCGCGGCTTCGGTGACCGCCTGCGCCGGCTTGCTGGCGTAGGTCAGGGCGTGCATCAGCACCACAAGGTCGAAGCTGCGGTCCTTGAAGGGCAGGGCATGCATGTCGCCCTCGCGGACTTCCACGTTCGGCAGGCGGCGCAGGCGTTCGCTGGCGGCGGCCACCACGCGCGCACTGGTATCGATGCAGACGTAACGCCTGGCGTGCGGGGCGACCAGTTCGGCCAGCACACCGTCGCCGGAGGCGATATCCAGCACGTCGCCGGTTTCCAGCAATGGCAGCGCGGTGCGCGCCAGCGCTTCCCAGGTGCGGCCCGGGGAGTAGTGGCGCTCCATGTCGCCGGCCACGCTGTCGGCCCAGTTCTGGTCAGCCGCGCGGTGGGCGAGCACCGCCGCTACGCGTTCAGCATCCTGGCGCAGCAACGGGTCATCGCTTCCGTTGCTCAGGGCATGCCACAATGCACGCTGCGCCGGGTCCAGCTGGGCTTCGTCGAAGCGGTAGTAGGCCGACACGCCCGCACGGCGGTCGCGCACAAGGCCGGCTTCCTTCAGGCGCGCCAGATGAGTCGATACCCGCGGCTGCGCCAACCGGGTGATGGCCGAAAGCTCGGCCACGGTCAGCTCTTCCTGCTCCAGCAGCGCCAGCAGGCGCACGCGGGTAGCATCGGCGAACACCTTCAGGCGGGTCGACCAGTCTTCCAGATCCATAAACATCTACCTATCGCGATATAGAGATATATTCGCTGACGGGGGGCTGCCCGGTCAAGCCGCCGCCAGGGCCGAGTCAGCCGCCAATGCCCCGCCCCCGGTACAATCGGCGAACCATTTTCCCGGGAGGGTGTTGTGGATTTCAGCTTTACCGAAGAGCAGTTGATGCTGCAGGACGTTGCGCGCCGGATCGCGCAGGAAAAGATCGCCCCGAGCGCGGAGCACCATGACCGTACCGGTGAGTTCCCGCTGGACAACATCCGCCTGCTGGGCGAGAACGGCCTGATGGGCATCGAAGTGCCGACCGAATACGGTGGCGCGGGCATGGACCCGATCGCGTACGTGCTGGCGATGGTGGAGGTCGCCGCCGGTGATGCTGCGCATTCGACCATCATGTCGGTCAACAATTCGCTGTTCTGCAACGGCATCCTGACCCATGGCAGCGAAGCGCAGAAGCAGAAGTACGTGCGCGCCATCGCTGAAGGCGAGGCCATCGGTGCATTCGCGCTGACCGAGCCACAGTCGGGCTCGGACGCCACTGCCATGCGTTGCCGCGCGGTCAAGCAGGCCGACGGCAGCTATGTCATCAATGGCAAGAAGAGCTGGATCACTTCCGGCCCGGTGGCCAAGTACATCGTGCTGTTCGCGATGAGCGAGCCGGACAAGGGCGCGCGTGGCATCACCGCGTTCATGATCGACACCGACAAGGCCGGTTTCGGCCGCGGCAAGACCGAACCGAAGCTGGGCATCCGTGCCTCGGCTACCTGCGAGATCGAGTTCAACGATTACGTGGCGCAGCCCGAAGACGTGCTGGGGCAGGAAGGCGAGGGCTTCAAGATCGCCATGGGCGTGCTTGACGCCGGCCGCATCGGCATTGCCTCGCAGGCGATCGGTATTGCCCGTGCCGCCTATGAAGCGACCCTGGAGTACGTGAAGGACCGCAAGGCCTTCGGTGCGGCCATCGGTACGTTCCAGATGACCCAGGCGAAGATTGCCGACATGAAGTGCAAGCTGGATGCGGCGCTGCTGCTGACCCTGCGTGCGGCATGGGTGAAGGGCGAGGGCAAGCGCTTCAGCAACGAGGCCGCCATCGCCAAGCTTACCGCTTCGGAAGCTGCAATGTGGATCACCCACCAGGCCGTACAGATCCATGGCGGCATGGGCTATTCCAAGGAAATGCCGCTGGAGCGCTACTTCCGTGATGCCAAGATCACCGAGATCTACGAAGGCACCTCTGAAATCCAGCGCCTGGTGATTGCCCGCAACGAAACCGGGCTGCGTTGATTTTCCTGCGCCGCGCCGCTGCAATGGCGGCGCGGCAGTAGATCCACGCCATGCGTGGATGGCGTTGTGCCCAGATGGCATGCCCCTCTGGCTTTCCAGGATGCATGCTGCTGCAATGCGGATCGTTTTTTCTGGAGATACCGCATGATCTACCGCGGCTGGGGCTTCATGACGCTGGTGACGCCGATCGCAGGCATCCTGTTGCTGGCGTACTTCTTCCCGCACGACGGCGCCAAGGGCAACATCCCGCTGCAGCAGGTGCTGCTGGGTGGTGGCATCGGTGCGGCAGTGAACGTGCTGCTGGGGCTGTGGCTCAACCGTGCGCCGCGGCAGGAGGGAGAGGCCGCACCCCATCATTTCTTCTTTGTGCCGATGCAGTGGGTCGCATTGGTGATCGTTGCAGTGTGCGTGATGATCTCGCTGCTGCGCTGACACGTCGCCTTGGAGAGCGCCAACCAAGGTTGGCGGTTACCGGGCATGCCGCTGCTTTGGTAGATGCCAACCTTGGTTGGCATGGATTCAAAAGCAGCAAAGAAAAAGGCCCCGGATCGCTCCGGGGCCTTTCTCGTTTCAACTCACCGTCGGATCAACGATCCGGGCGATGGGCGCTTTCCGCATCACGCTGGCGGCCGAGGAATTCCTTCGACGGTTCATCCAGCTTGTCGCCCAGCATGCGGCGCACCACCACGAAGAACACCGGGATCATCAGCAGGCCGAGCAGGGTGGCGAACAGCATGCCGCCGATCACGCCGGTACCGATGGCGTGGCGCGAGTTGGCGCCGGCACCGGTGGAGATCGCCATCGGGATGACGCCCATGATGAACGCGAAGGACGTCATCAGGATCGGGCGGAATCGCAAGCGCGCCGCTTCGATGGTGGCATCGCGCAGGGTCTTGCCCGCCGCACGCTGCTCCACCGCGAACTCCACGATCAGGATCGCGTTCTTCGCGGCCAGGCCGATCACCGTGATCAGGCCGATCTTGAAGAACAGATCGTTCGGCAGGCCACGCATCATCGACAGGGCGAGTGCGCCCAGAACGCCAAGCGGTACCACCAGCAGCACCGCCACCGGGATCGACCAGCTTTCATACAGCGCGGCCAGGCATAGGAACACCACAACGATGGACAGCACCAGCAGCAGCGTCGCGGCGTTGCCTGCCAGGATTTCCTGGTAGGACAGGCCGGACCAGTCGTAGCCGAAGCCTGCCGGCAGGTCGTCGTTGACGATGCCTTCCATGGTCTGCATCGCTTCACCCGAGCTGGTGCCCGGTGCCTGCGAGCCGACGATGTTGATCGCCGAGTAGCCGTTGTAGCGGCTCAGCGACGGTGGTGCCGAGACCCATTCGGACTTGACCACCGTGCTCAACGGAATCATCGCGTTGGTGCCATCGGCATTGGTGGTCAGGCTGGACGGGCTGTAGAAGCTCTTCAGCGATTCCTGGCCAGTGCGGTACGGACCATCAGCCTGCATGGTCACGCGCTTGATGCGGCCTTCGTAGAAGAAGTCGTTGACGTACACCGGGGCCAGCATCAGCTGGATGGTGCTGTACACGTCCGACACCGACATGCCCATCGACTGCGCCTGCACGCGGTCCACGTGCAGCTGCAGCTGCGGGGCGTTTTCCAGGCCGTTCGGGCGCACGCCCACCAGGTGGTCCGGCTTCTGCGCGGCCTGGCCGAGCAGGATGTTGCGAGCCTGGGTCAGCTGCTCGTAACCGGCACCGCTGCGGTCCTGCAGCCACATGTCGAAGCCACCGAACTGGCCAAGGCCCTGCACGGTCGGCAGGTTGACCACGAAGATCTGCGCTTCCTTGATGCCGTAGAACGCGCCGTTCATGTTCTGGATGAATTCCGGAGCAGTGAACTTGCGCTCTTCCCACGGCTTCAGGCGGATGAAGCCCATGCCCACGTTCTCGCCGGAGCCGACGAAGCTGAAGCCGGCCACCTGCAGCATGCCTTCATAGCCATCCTGCTTTTCCAGGATGCCGCGCATCTGTGCGAACGCTTCGTTGGTCTGGCTCTTGGTCGAGCCCGGCGGCAACTGCACGATCGCCAGTGCATAGCCCTGGTCTTCCTCAGGCAGGAAGCTGCCCGGCATGCGGGTGAACAGGAAACCGCACAGCGCGGTCAGCACCACGAACAGGATCATCCAGCGTGGTGCATGGCGCACCGCGGAGGTGATGTGGCCCACATAGGTGTGGCTGATCTTGTCGTAGTACTTGTTGAAGGTGCGGTAAACGATGTTTGGGTTGTCGTTGTGCGTCGGCTTGAGGAACGTCGCGCACAGTGCCGGGGTGAAGCCCAGCGCCAGGAACGCCGAGAACGCCATCGAGATGGCGATGGTCAGGGCGAACTGCTTGTAGATCTCACCGGCCGCACCGCCCTGCAGGGCAGAGGGGATGAACACCGCCGCCAGCACGACGGTGATGGCCACCACCGCGCCGGTGATCTGGGTCATCGCCTTCTGCGTGGCCGGCTTCGGCGCCAGGCCTTCCTCGGTCATGATGCGTTCGACGTTCTCGATCACCACGATCGCGTCATCGACCACGATGCCGATCGCCAGCACCATCGCAAACAAGGTCAGCTGGTTGATCGTGAAGCCGATCATCCACATGCCCAGGAACGTACCCAGCAGGGCCACCGGGATGACCAGGGTCGGGATCAGGGTGGCGCGGAAGTTCTGCAGGAAGATCAGCATCACCAGGAACACCAGCAACACCGCTTCGAACAGGGTCTTGACCACTTCCTGGATCGAGATCTTGACGAAGGTGGTGCTGTCGTACGGCGAGAACCAGGTGACGCCGGCCGGGAAGCTGGGCTGCAGCTCGTCCATCTTGCCGCGCACCGCCTCGGCCACGTTCAGGGCGTTGGCGCCCGGCAGCAGCTGGATGGCGAAGGCGCCGGTGGGCTTGCCGTTGTACTGGGTATCAAAGCCGTAGTTGTTGGCACCGAAGGCGACGCGGGCGATGTCCTTCAGCAGCACGCGCGAGCCATCGGCATTGGCGCGCAGGATGATGTTCTCGAACTCCTGCGGCGAGCTGAAGCGGCCTTCGGCCGACACCGTGGCGGTGAAGTGCTGGCCTTCCGGCGACGGGTCGGAGCCCAGCGCACCGGCGGCGAACTGCACGTTCTGCGCGCGTACCGCCGCCAGCACCTGGCTGGCCGACAGGCCATAGCCCTGCATCTTTTCCGGGTTGAGCCAGATGTTCATGGCGTACTCGGAACCGAACTGCTGGGTGCTGCCGACGCCGGGGATGCGCGAGACCTGGTCGAGCACGCGCGAACCGACGATGTCGTTCAGTGCGTCACGGTTGATCGTCGGCGTATCGGACTGCAGCGCCACCACCATCAGGAAGCCGGCGTTGGCCTTGGCCACCACCACACCCTGCTGGGTGACTTCCGAAGGCAGTCGCGGCGTGGCCAGCGAGACCTTGTTCTGCACCTGCACCTGGGCGATGTCCGGATCGGTACCGGTCTCGAAGGTCAGGGTGATCGAGGCGCGGCCGTTGGAGGCCGATGAGGAGCTGAAGTACAGCAGGTGATCGATGCCGGTCAGCTGCTGCTCGATCACCTGGGTGACCGATTTCTCCGTGGTATCCGCACTTGCACCCGGGTAGGTGGCCGAGACGGTCACCTGCGGCGGGGCGATGTTGGGGTAGGACTCCACGCCGAGGTTGAGGATCGCGATCACGCCGCTGAGCGAGATCAGGATCGCCACCACCCAGGCGAAGACTGGATGTTCGATGAAAAATTTAGGCATGACGGAAGGTCCCGTTACTGCTTGTTCGATTCGGTGGCGGCCGGCTCGGCCTTGTCGGCCTGGTCAGCCTTGGCCGGTGCCTTGGCTTCGGCCGGAGCTGCGGCAGGCGCGCCCGGAGCAGCGCCGCCGGCGGCAGGCTTGCCGTTGGCGTCCTGGCCCGGGGTCCACGGCTTGGCCGTGGCCGGCGTGCCTTCCTTGACCTTCTGCACGCCGGCGACGACCACCTTGTCACCCGCGGCCAGGCCCTCGCTGACCAGCCAGTTGCCGTTCTGCGCGCCGTCGGTCTTGACGTTCTTGCGGACGACCTTGCCGTCGGCACCCACCACCATCACATAGCCGCCGTTGGTGTCACGCAGCAGGGCCTGCTGCGGCACCAGGTAGGCATTGTTGCGCTCGCCCAGGTTGGCCTGGAAGCTGACGAAGGCGCCCGGCAGCAGGATCTTCTGCGGGTTCGGCAGCACCGCGCGCAGCGACACCGCGCCGGTGGCCGGGTCGACCGTGGTCGAGGAGAAGTCCAGCGTGCCCGGCTCGTTGTAGGTGCTGCCGTCGGCCAGCTTGACGTTGACCGTGGCCTTGCCGTCGCCGGACAGGGCCAGGGTGCCCTTGGCCTGCTGCGCACGCAGCTGGGTCAGTTCATCCACGCTCAGCGAGAAGTTCACATACAGCGGGTCGAGCTGGTCCACGGTGGTCAGCAGGGTCACATCGCCCTGGCCGACCAGCGCGCCTTCGGTGACCTGCTGCTTGTTGGCCACGCCACTGATCGGGGCGGTGACTTCGGTGTAGCCCAGGCTGATGCGCGAGGACGTAACGGTGGCTTCGGCCTGCTTGACCGCGGCCAGCGCGGTGCGCTCGGCCGACTCGGCATTGTCCAGGTCGGCCTTGGACACGAACTTCTGCGGCGCCAGCGAACGGGCGCGGTCAGCGGCGACCTTGGCGTTGGCGTAGGTCGCGCGGGCCGAAGCCAGCTGGGCCTCAGAGGCGTTGAGCGAAGCGCGCAGCGGCGCCGGGTCGATCAGGAACAGGGTCTGGCCCTGCTTGACCTCGCTGCCTTCCTGATAGACGCGCTTGAGCAGCACGCCGGGCACGCGGGCGCGCACGTCGGCGCTGCGGAACGGCGACAGGCGACCGACCAGCTCGCGCTGCAGCGGCAGGGTCTGCGGCTTGGCGTCGATCACGCCCACCTCCGGCGGTGGGGGCGTCGGCTGTTCCGGCTTCTTGCAGGCAGCTACGGCGACAGCAACGGCGCACGTCAAGGCAAGGGTGCGGAGTGGGGCGGTCATCAGGAGGAACTCCGGGGTTGGTTTGAAGACGGGGCCGGCGAGGGCTGCGGCGCGAACGCGCGCAGGAAGCCATCGACGGAGAACTCTGCCCAGCGCCGACGCAATGCAGCGTCATCACGATGGGGGGTATGGAAGCGCTGTTTGTCGAAATCCTGACCGGCAATCATGCTCAGCAGCAGTTCGGCCATGAAGTGCGGGTCGTCATGCCGCAGCAGCCCGCGACTGCAAATGGTTTCAATCCATTCAGCAAGATGAAGTGTCAACGCGCCGGCGCCATGCCGGTACAGCGTACGCGCCTCTTCGGGAAACTGTGCTGCATCGGCGGCGATCAGGCGGCAGGCCTGGCCGACGTGGGGCTGGTTGAAGTGCTCCAGGAAGTCGGTGGCGAACTGCAGCAGGCTGCCACGCAGGTCGTCACCGCGGAGTGCACGCAGCATGGCCCCGGTGGCGTGACCGACGTGGCGTTGCATGACCCGCCGCAGCAGGGCCTGCTTGTTGCCGTAGCGCGAGTACAGGGTCTGCTTCGAGCAGCCTGCATGCTGGGCGACCGCGTCCATGCTCATCTGCATGCCCTGTTGGGCAAGCAGTTCGCGCACGGCGTCGAACACGCGCTCATCACGCGCGTCGAGGGCGACAGGAAGGTAGGCCGGATTCACGCGGTGGACTATACCGTCCAGTTCAGGATTGTGGAATCGCGCCGATGTTGCCGCATGTGTCTTCCGGTAACACGTTTTGCCGATCCTGTCGGCAACGCTGCGCGACTGCGACGCCCATACCGGTGCGAACTGAATAGGGCGTCTAAACCGCAGCAAACCCGAATCTGGTTATTCCGTCCTGCAGCAAGGCCTTTTCGTGCGGTAGGGCTACAATTTCATTTTCCCAACTGAGCAAGCGCGCCGCTCTGCCATGAAACCGCAAAAAACCGCAGCCAAGACCGTGAAAAACAAAAGCAAACCAGTTGAGTCGGAGGTCGCAGTGACCGCTGGTTTCTCCCTGGAGCCGGTGTACACGGCCTTGCGCAAGCGTTACCCCGCGGCCGCCCAGGCCGAGGCAGTGGCATTCGCAGCCGATTTCTACAAGCGCATGGAGGCCGACGAGTTCCCCCATCACAGCGCTGAGGAGTGGGCCGCGCTCGCAGCCGAAACGCTGGAATTCGCCCGTGCCCGCAAGGCCGGCAAGGCCAATGTCCGAGTGTTCAATCCGACGGCGAAGGCCAACGGTTGGGAATCGCCGCACACCGTGCTGCAGATCATCAACGACGACATGCCGTTCCTGGTCGACACCGTGACCATGTCGCTGGCCGAGCATGGCGTGGGCGTGCATGTGCTGGGCCACCCGGTGCTGCATTTCACCCGTGACAAGGCCGGCAAGCTGACCAAGGTCGGCGAGGGCCAGCTGGAATCGGTGATGCTGCTGGAGATCGACCGCCAGCCGGCCGAAGCCATGGCGGACATCGAGCAGGCCATCAACAAGGCGCTGGATGAAGTGCGCGCCATCGTGCGCGACTGGCAGCCGATGCAGGACAAGGCGCTGGCGCTGGCCGACGACCTTGGCAGCCGCCAGCTGCCGGTCGACGCTGCCTCGCGCAAGGAAGCACAGGAATTCCTGCGCTGGGCCGCCGACAACCACTTCACCTTCTTCGGCTACCGCGAGTACCGCGTCGAGAAGCAGGGCAAGGAAGACGTGCTGGCGCCGCTGAACGATACCGGCCTGGGCCTGATGCGCGGTAAGGACAAGTCCGCTGCACGTCCGGTCAAGACCCTGGCCGCGCAGGGCCTGAACACCACGTCCGGGCTGAAGGACGCGCTGATCCTGACCAAGACCAATGCCCGTTCGCGCGTGCATCGTGCCGGTTACATGGATTACATCGGCGTGCTGGAATTCGACGCCAAGGGCAAGATCATCGGCGAACAGCGCTTCCTCGGCCTGTTCACCTCCAGCGCCTACAACCGCCGCCCGTGGGAAATCCCGCTGGTGCGCCAGCGCTACGAACACGTGATGAAGCAGTCCGGCCTGGCCGGCTCCAGCCATAGCGGCAAGGCCCTGCGCCATATCCTGGAAACCCTGCCGCGCGAAGAGCTGTTCCAGTCCAGCGAGGACGAACTGTTCCGCACCGCGATGGGCGTGCTGGGCCTGCAGGAGCGTGTGCGCAGCCGCCTGTTCCTGCGTCGCGACAAGTACAGCCGTTTCATTTCCGCGCTGGTCTACCTGCCGCGCGAGCGTTTCAACACCGACGTGCGCCTGCGCATCGAAGCGATGCTCAAGGAAGCGCTGCACGGCGAGTACGTGGACAGCTCGGTGGTGCTGGGTGAATCGCCGTTGGCCCAGGTGCACCTGATCGTGCGTCCGAAGCCGGGCGAAATGCTCGACGTCGACACCGCCGAACTGGAGCAGAAGCTGGCCCAGGTGCTGCGCAACTGGCAGGACGACCTGCGCGAAGCGCTGGTCACCCGCCATGGCGAAGCCGAAGGCCTGCGCATTGCTGCGCGTATCGGCAAGGCGCTGCCGGCCGGTTACATCGAAGACAACAGCACCGCCGTTGCCGCCAACGATGTCAGCCAGCTGGATGCGCTGACCGGCCCGGACGACCTGCGCCTGAGCCTGCAGGCCGTGCCGCGCGAATCCGGCGATGGCCTGCGCCTGAAGCTGTATCGCCAGCTGGATGACATCCCGCTGTCGGACGCGCTGCCGATGATGGAAAACATGGGCCTGCGCGTGATCGCCGAGCGTCCGTACCGCCTGTCGGTGGACAACGCGCCGGTGTACGTGCAGGACTTCGAGGTCGAGTCGACCGCTGGTGCGATCGATGCGGCCAGCGTCGATGAAGCCTTCGGTGAGACCTTTGCCCGCGTCTGGCACGGCGATGCCGAGAACGATGGCTTCAACCGCCTGGTGCTGGCTGCCGGCCTGCACTGGCGCCAGGTCGCCATGCTGCGTGGCTACTGCAAGTACCTGCTGCAGACCGGCGTGCCGTTCTCGCAGGCTTACGTCGAAGGCACCTTCACCCGCTACCCGTTGCTGGCACGCCTGCTGGTGGAACTGTTCGAAGCCCGCTTCGATCCGGCCACCGGCCATGAAAGCAAGGAAGACATCGCCGCCGGCCAGGCGCAGCTGAAGGCCCACCTCGAGGTGCTGGCTGCCGGCGACGAGGCAACCCTGAAGGTGCTCAAGACCGTGGTCGACGCCCGCAAGGGTGACCGCGATGCGCAGATGCAGGCCGCGCGCGAAGCGCTGCTGAAGCTGATGGACCGCGTGTCGAGCCTGGACGAGGACCGTATCCTGCGTTCCTTCATGGGCGTGATCGATGCGACCCTGCGCACCAGCTACTACCAGACCGATGCCAATGGCCAGCACGGCCATGTCATCAGCTTCAAGTTCGATTCGGCCTTGGTGCCGGACCTGCCCAAGCCGCGCCCGTACCGCGAAATCTTCGTGTATGGCCCGCGCGTGGAAGGTACCCACCTGCGCTTCGGTGCCGTCGCCCGTGGCGGCCTGCGCTGGTCGGATCGCCGCGAAGACTTCCGTACCGAAGTGCTGGGCCTGGTCAAGGCGCAGATGGTCAAGAACACCGTCATCGTGCCGGTCGGCGCGAAGGGCGGCTTCTTCGCCAAGATGCCGCCGGTGAACGGCGATCGCGATGCGATCTTCGCCAACGGCGTGGCCTGCTACAAGCTGTTCATCCAGGGCCTGCTGGACATCACCGACAACATCGTCAACAACAAGATCGTGCCGCCGGTGGATGTCGTGCGCCATGACATGGACGATCCGTACCTGGTGGTGGCCGCCGACAAGGGCACCGCGACCTTCTCCGACATCGCCAACGGCCTGGCCATCGCGCACGGCTTCTGGATGGGCGATGCGTTCGCCTCCGGCGGTTCGGTCGGTTACGACCACAAGGGCATGGGCATCACCGCGCGCGGCGCATGGGAGTCGGTCAAGCGCCACTTCCGTGCACTGGGCCGTGACAGCCAGACCCAGGACTTCACCGCGGTTGGCGTCGGCGACATGTCCGGCGACGTGTTCGGCAACGGCATGCTGCTGTCGCGCCACATCCGCCTGGTCGCTGCGTTCGACCACCGCCACATCTTCCTGGACCCGAACCCGGATGCAGCGACCACGTTCGTCGAACGTGAGCGTCTGTTCACCGTGCCGCGTTCGAGCTGGGCGGAATACGATGCCAAGCTGATCAGCAAGGGCGGCGGCGTGTATCCGCGCAGCCTGAAGTCGATCGAGATCACCCCGCAGGTGCGTGAAGCGCTGGGCCTGGACGAGAACGTCAAGGCGCTGTCGCCGAACGATCTGATGAGCGCGATCCTGAAGGCACCGGTCGACCTGCTGTGGAACGGCGGCATCGGTACCTATGTCAAGGCCGCCAGCGAGCAGCACAGCGATGTCGGCGACCGCGCCAACAACGCCCTGCGCGTGAATGGTGGCGAGCTGCGCTGCAAGGTGGTGGGCGAGGGCGGCAACCTGGGCATGACCCAGCTGGGCCGCATCGAAGCTGCCCAGGCCGGCGTGCTGCTCAACACCGACTTCATCGACAACTCGGCCGGTGTGGATACCTCCGACCACGAAGTCAACATCAAGATCCTGCTCAACGATGTGGTGCGGGCCAAGAAGCTGACCGTCGAGCAGCGCAACAAGCTGCTGGCGTCGATGACGGACGAAGTCGCCGCGCTGGTGCTCAACGACAACTACCGCCAGAACCAGGCCCTGAGCCTGATGGAGCGGATGGCGGTCAAGCGCCTGGGGTCCAAGCAGCACTTCATCCGTACCCTGGAACAGCAGGGCCTGCTGGATCGCCAGATCGAGTTCCTGCCGTCCGACGCCGAGCTGTCCCAGCGCAAGGCACGCGGCCAGGGCCTGACCCGTCCGGAACTGTCGGTGCTGCTGTCCTATTCCAAGCTGGTGGCGTTCGCGCAGCTGCTGGATTCGGACATCCCGGAAGATCCGTACCTGTCCAAGGAACTGCAGCGCTACTTCCCGACGCCGCTGCAGAAGAAGTACGCCGACGCGATGGAGCGTCACCGCCTGAAGCGCGAAATCATCGCCACGGCCGTGACCAACCAGACCATCAACCGCATGGGCGCCACCTTCCTGATGCGCATGCAGGAAGACACCGGCCGCTCCATTGCCGAGGTCGCCAAGGCCTACACCATCAGCCGCGAAACGCTGGACGCACGCGCGCTGTGGGCACAGATCGACGCTCTTGATGGCACGCTGCCGGAGTCGGTGCAGATCGACGCGCTGGAAGTGATCTGGAAGCTGCAGCGTTCGTTCGTACGTTGGCTGCTGTCGCGCCCGGGCCCGATGCCGGGCATCACCGAGGCGGTCAACCGCTACCAGGGTCCGTTCAACGACATCCGTGTTGCTTCGGGTGTGCTGCCGGATTCGCAGCGTCCGACCTACGAAGCCCTGGTGGCCGAGTGGAAGGAAAAGGGCCTGCCGTCGGCGCTGGCACAGCAGCTGGCCGAACTGCACTTCCTGGAACCGGCGTTCGACATCATCGAACTGGCCCGTACCCGCAAGCTGAAGCCGGTGGATGTCTCCAAGATCCACTTCCGCCTGGGCGACGCCCTGCAGCTGCCGTGGCTGTTCGAGCAGATCGACGCGCTGGAGGTCAACGGCCGCTGGCACGCGGTGGCACGTGGCGTGCTGCGCGACGAACTGGCCGCACACCACCGCAGCCTGGCTGGCCAGGTGCTGGCCACCAAGGGCAGCACCGCTGAAGCCAAGGTGGCCGCGTGGATCGGTCGTGACGACAGCAGCCTGCGCTTCACCCTGGCGATGCTGGCCGAACTGGCCGAGCAGAAGACCCTGGACTACCCGACCGTTTCGGTCGCGGTGCAGCGCCTGGGTCAGCTCGCTGCCCACGGCGCGTAAGTGATGTAGTGCCAGGCCACGCCTGGCATGCGTGAACCGGAACGGCCCCGCGAAAGCGGGGCCGTTTTTTCTTGCGGACGACCGCCGGGCATGGCCCGGCGCTACCGATGTACGGCGGAGCAGGTAGCGCCGGGCCACGCCCGGCGAGCGCAGCGGCGCTCGGTTATGCTCTCCACCGAGCCTTCCCCCGGATCCACCGATGAGCGACACCCCCCGCATCGCTTTCCTGGCCAGTACCACCGAACCTGCACAGATGGCCCGTGCGGCGATGGTCTCGCGCTACGGCGACCACGCCCCGGACCAGGCCGACGTGCTGTGCCCGCTCGGCGGCGATGGCTTCATGCTGCAGACCCTGCATCGTCACGGACACCTGGGCAGGCCGGTATTCGGGATGAAGCTGGGCACGGTGGGTTTCCTGATGAACCAGTACCGCGGCGACGACGACGTGCATGCGCGTATCGCCCGTGCCGAGCCGGCCCACCTGCGCCCGCTGGAAATGATGGCGCTGACCGAATCGGGTACCACCACCGGGTCGCTGGCCTACAACGACGTCTCGCTGCTGCGCCAGACCCGGCAGGCGGCGCATATCGGCATCGACCTCAATGGCCAGGAGCGGGTGGGCGAACTGATCGGCGATGGCGTGCTGGTGGCCACCCCGGCCGGAAGCACCGCCTACAACTATTCCGCACATGGGCCGGTACTGCCGCTGGGCTCGCACACCATCGCCCTGACGCCGCTGGCCCCGTATCGCCCGCGGCGCTGGCGCGGCGCCATCCTCAAGGCCGACACCGAAGTGCGCTTCCGCGTGCTCGATCCCTACAAGCGTCCGGTCAGCGTCACTGCCGATTCGCACGAGACCCGCGATGTGGTCGAAGTGACGATCCGTGAGTCGCGCGAGCACCGGGTGACCCTGCTGTTCGACCCGGAGCACAACCTCGAAGACCGGATCCTGAGCGAACAGTTCGTTTTTTGACGACAATAGGCGGCCGGCACTGCCGACCGCTTGAAGGACCCCACCGATGGGCGACAACTCCCCCCGTTTGCTGACCGTCGCGGTGACCTCGCGTGCGCTGTTCGACCTGGAAGAAAGCCATGCGCTGTTCGAAAGCGATGGCGTGGCCGCCTATGCCGAGTACCAGCGCCAGCACGAGGACGACGTCCTCGGGCCGGGCGTGGCCTTCCCGGTGGTGCGCAAGCTGCTGGCACTGAACCAGGGCGCCAGCCCCGAGAACCCGCGCGTGGAAGTGATCCTGCTGTCACGCAACTCGGCCGATACCGGCCTGCGCATCTTCAATTCCATCCAGCACTACGGGCTGGGCATCATCCGCGCGACCTTCACCGCCGGTGAGCCGACCTGGCCGTACGTGAAGCCGTTCGGCACCGACCTGTTCCTGTCGGCCAATCCGGAATCGGTGCGCAGCGCGCTTCGCCATGGCATCGCCGCGGCGACCATCCTGCCCAAGCCGCCGGGCGAGACCGCTGCCGCTGCCGCCGACCAGATCGACATCACCCGCCCGGCCGGGCAGCTGCGCATCGCTTTCGATGGTGATGCGGTGATCTTCGGGGACGAGAGCGAGCGCATTTCGCGCGAGCAGGGCGTGGAAGCCTTCGGCCGGCACGAACGCGAGCGTGCACGCGAGCCACTCAGTGGCGGTCCATTCCGCGGTTTCCTCTCTGCGCTGCACACGCTGCAGGAAGTGTTCCCGGCCGGCGACAGCGCGCCCATCCGCACGGCGCTGGTGACCGCACGTTCTGCACCGGCGCATGAGCGGGTGATCCGCACCCTGCGCGAATGGGGTGTGCGCCTGGACGAGGCGCTGTTCCTGGGCGGTCGACACAAGGGCCCGTTCCTGCAGGCGTTCGGTGCCGACATCTTCTTTGACGATTCACAGCACAACATCGACAGTGCGCGTGAACACGTAGCCGCCGGCCACGTGCCGCATGGTGTCGCCAACGAAGGGTGAGGTGGCAGCGCCGGGCCATGCCCGGCGAGCGCAGCGGCGCCCATGGAAACGCCGGGCATGGCCC